>NZ_JBSGCB010000034.1:0-109815 GCF_053601595.1 Nocardia sp. NPDC004711
GAACGGCCCACCCGGCCCGGTCAGCTTCCCGGCCACCCGAGCGGCCAGAGCCTGCAGATCAACGGCATTGGTCATGAATCAAATCCTCGAATCCGATTGCGCGAATCTTCGCAGCTTGCCCGAGTGAAGCCTGTCACGCACGCCCCCGGACTGTGTCGAAGGTCGCTTTCAGGTAGGCGTCGGCACGATCGGAGCCGATCAGGCCGGGCGCCATCCGGTTCATGGCGTAGGCGAAGGTGACGCGGTGGTCCAGGTCGTTGACCACCATCGCGCCGCCCAGTCCGGCCCACCAGCACACCCGGCCGTCCGGCACGTGCGGTGCGGTCTGCGGCTGCGGCAGGCCGTAGCCGACGCCGAAGCGCAGCGGCAGCATGATGGCCAGGTCCAGGCCGTCGGACTGCTGCTCGAAGATGAGGTCGATGGTCTTGTCCGACAGGAACTTCCGGCCGCTCAGCTCGCCGCCATTGCTGATCAGCGACTGCAGGCGCGCGATGGAGCGGGCATTGCCGTGGCCGCCCATGCCGCCCAGCTCGGCCTGCTGCCACTGCGGGGTCCCGCATTCGGCGAAATCCAGCAGCGGCTGGAACAGGGTCTTGAACATGACGCTGTCCTGCGGCAGCAGCGACTGGTCGAACTCCGGCAGCTCCGGCGGCACCAGGGTGGCGATGCGGCCGAGATCGTCGGCGGCGGTGCCGATGTGGAAGTCGGCGCCCAGCGGGCCCGCCAGCTCCTCGGCGAAGAAGCGGCCCAGCGGCCGGCCGGTGACCCGCTTGATCACCGCGCCGAGCAGGTGGCCGTAGTTCATGGCGTGATAGCCGGACGCGGTGCCCGGCTCCCACCAGGGCGCCTGCGCCGCAAGGCGATCCGACGCCGCGTCGGTCTCGTAGATGTCCGAGAGCACGATGGGGTCCTCCCAGCCGGAGACGCCCGAGGTGTGCGAAAGCAGGTGCCGCACTTCGACATCGGCCTTGCCGTTGGCGGCGAACTCCGGCCAATAGTGGGCCACCTTCTGGTGCACGTCCAGCTCACCGCGGTCGACCAGCAGCAGGATGCTGAGCGCGACCATGGTCTTGGTGATGGAGAAGGTGTTCACCAGGGTGTCCGAGGCCCAGCGCGTGGTCTTCTCCAGATCGGCGTAGCCGCCCCAGAGATCCACCACCGGTTCGCCGTCGACGGTCACACACACCGAGGCGCCCAGCTCCGCGCCCGACTCCACCTGCTCGGTGAAAGCCGCACGCACAGCGGCGAATTCTTCGGAACAGAATCCAGCGACGTTGCTCATTCCGCCCACCTCTACGCCCGCACCAGCGCGCGGCTGCGGACCGGCAGGGCATTCCCGGCCGCATCGGCCCGGCGCGCGCCCTCCACCAGTTCCTTCTTCAGCTCGCGGACATAGACGTCGAAGTCGATCTGAATGGTGTGCCGCGGCGAGTTGTAGTAGCGCTCGGCGCGTTCGGCCTCCGCCTTCGCCACCGCCGCCGTCATATCCGCCTGCGACGGGAACCGGTAGTTGCCCGACAGGTACGCCGCGACCAGCTTGGACTGCTGCTCGGCGAAGTTCACCAGGGTCGGCATCGGCTGGGCCAGGCCGAGATAGAAGAGATTGTCGATCTCGGGCTTCATCATCTGGCGGTACAGCGGCAGCTTGTTGTTCTCGTCGGGCCGCAGCGCCGGATCGGTGAAGAACGGGAAGCTGATGTGGTAGCCGGTGGCGCACACCACCACATCCACCTCTTCGGACGAGCCGTCCGCGAAATGCACGGTCTTGCCATCCAGCTTGGTGATCGCGGGCTTGAAATCGATATCGCCGCAGCCGACCCGGTGCAGGAACTCCTCGCTCGCCGACGGATGCGCCTCGAACGGCAGGTGATCCGGCTTGGGCAGGCCGTAATCCTCCATGCGGCCGCGGTTCTTGACCACGAAACGCTGCTTGAGCTTGAGCGCCACCTTCGGCGGCATCCACGCCGGCACCACCTGGGTGTCACCGACCTTGCCGTTGACGTACTTGGGCAGCACCCACACGCCGCGGCGGGCCGAGACCCACAGCTTCGAGGCGATGAACTTCTGCGACAGCTCCGAGGCGATGTCCAGGCCCGAATTGCCCATGCCCACCACTACGACGCGCTTGCCGCGCATATCGATCGGGTCGAACGGGTCGTTGTAGGCGTGCGAGTGGATCAGCGTGCCGCCGAAGTCACCCGGATAGTCGGGCGTACGCGGATCCCAGTGGTGGCCATTGGCCACGATCAGCGCGTCGTAGGTCTCGACGCGGCCCTGATCGGTGGTCACCGTCCACAGGCCGTCGCTGCCGCGCTCGGCCGAAATCACCTTGTTGCCGAAGACGATTCGATCGCGGATGTCGAAATGGTCGACGTAGTCCTTGAAGTACTGGTGCAACTGGCTGTGGTGCGGGAAGTCCGGCCATTCCTCGGGCGCCGGGAAGTCCTCGAACTGCAGCCGGAACTTCGAGGTGTCGATGTGCAGGCTCTGGTAGCAGGCCGACATGCCGTTCGGGTTCTTGTAGTACCAGTTGCCGCCCACCTCGTCGGAGGCTTCGTAGCAGTCGAACGGGATGCCGTATTCGGCGAGCCGCTTCGCGGCGGTGATGCCCGACGGGCCCGCGCCGACGACGCAGACCCTGGGCAATTCACGATTGTGTGCAGATAGCGCAGCCAATTCACTCTCCTGGTTCGGCGACGGGTCACAGAGCCCTGCCGGACGTGATGTGCCACACACGCTAACACTCGCTAGACAGTGTGTCTAGTGAGTGAACTTGCGTCTATCATTCAGTCGTGACCCGATCCGACGTAGACCACCCCGAGACACCTGGCCAGAGCGACACGCCCCGGCGCACGTCGCTGCGCGACGAACAGAAGCGGCTGACCCGCAGCCGGCTCATCGACGCGGCCAAACAGCTGTTCACCACGCAGGGGTACGCGCCGGTCCGCGTCGACGACATCGCCGCCGCCGTCGGCTGCAGCCGCGCCACCTTCTACCTGCACTTCACCGGCAAACCGGATGTGCTGCGCGCGATCGCCGAACAGGGCACGCTGCCCAGCGTCCAGCACTTCTACGAGGACCTCGACCACGTGCTCGACACCGGCTCGCGGGAGGAATTCGCCGCCTGGATGCGGCGCGCCATCGACTGGTTCCAGGAGTACAAGGACCTACTGCCCGCCTGGGACGAGGCCACCACCCTCGAACCCGAATTCCGGGAAGTGGCACGAGAGGGCATCATGGCCCTCCCCAATGTCATGAGCTCCTACCTGTCCCGCTGGCCCGCCGACCGCCAGGACGAAGCCCGCCTGCGCGTGGAACTCCTTGTCGCCCAACTGGAACGATTCTTCACCCGCTGGGCCATGCAGGGCACCATCGACGTCTCCGCCGAGGAAGCCGCGAGTGTGCTCACCGACATCTGGTTCCCGGCCCTGCAGACCCCGAAGGGCTGATCCGCCCGGAGAGCTACTCCGAAATCGGCGTGACGCGGGCGCGGTCCAGTTCCCAGAACGCCCGCAGGGCAACGATTTTCCCGTCCGCATCCACCCGGTAGACGGCGACGAGATCAACCTCGACGACCACCTCGGGGCGTGCGCTGCGAATGGTTCCGGTGAAGGCCGCCTCATCGCCGCACGCGAACGAATCGGCCCACTCGAATTCGATTCGGCTGGGCTCGATCGCTTTGTCCCAGAAGGCCGCGATGGCCTCGTGACCCGAATGCCCCTCGCCCACCGGGTCATACGGGGAGATGCCGACCGGATCCTCGACGCGCGCGTCGGCCGCGAAGAGGGCGAGCCACTCGGCCTTGCGCTTGGCGCGCACCGCCGCCTGCGAGGCGAGTCCGGCGCGGCGGGCGGGATGTTCGGGCGACATCCCGCCATCCTGATCGCCGCCGAACCGAAGGGAACCGGCGAATACCGGTGAGCGAGACAGGTCAGGCCGCAGGACGGCACATAAGCGGAGCGCCTTAACCACTGCTGAGGAGTACCTACTGTGGCGTGGATCACACGGACACGACTCGGGCCGACGCTATTCGGCGTCGGCCCGGAATCTGAAATTAAATTGTTTTGGAATTCAGTGGCCGGCGGCGGAACCGGTCCAGCCGAAACCCGCGCCCTGATCCGTCGGCTGGGTGTTGTTGACCAGCGCCTGGCACTGGTCGTAGGTCTGGCCCGACTGGATGCACGCCGTCCACGGGTCGTAAATCGTGGGGAAATCGGCGGCGGCGGTGGCGGCCGGGCCGGCGATACCGCCCGCGATCACAGCGGCGACGACAAACTTCTTCACGTGGGGATCCTCCAGGGTCTTTACCGAATTGCGGTAAAGGTTGCCATGCGAATCGAAAATCACCAAGTGATAGGGGAATTGGGCGATTCGGTTTCGGGCCGGGCCCCTAACGGATCGGGGCGAGCCCCTAATCCGACCGGGCCCGGACCGTGCCGATCAGGCGACCCGGACGGCCGTCAGCGAATCTATTGCCGCGAAGTAGCGATCGATCAGCAAGCGCACCACGGCCGGGTGCACACCGATCGGCTCGGCGACACCGTCCGCACCCGCCTCGTGCAGGCGCTGGTGGAACAGCCCGTGAGCGAGCAGATAGGAGGCCACGAAGACCCGGCGCGCGCCCGAAGCCCGCACCGCCGCAACCACTTCCGGCACCTTGGGCTCGCCGGTCGCGATATAGGCCAGGTGGGCGGTCGTGCCGACGCGCTCCGAGAGCAGGCGCGCCGCGCGCTGCACATCCCGGCGCGCCCGCGCGTCCGAGGAACCCGCGGCGGCGAACACCACCGCGTCCCCCGGCCGCCAGCCCGCCGCACGCAGCCGCAGGTGCATCACCTCGGCCAGCGCCGGATCCGGACCCATCGCCTGGGTGACCGCGACCGCACTGTGAGCACTCGCGGCCACCTCTCGCGGCACGTCCTGATACACGTGGTAGCCCGAGGCCAGGAAGGCCGGAACCACCACGGCGGGAACCGGATCCAGATCCCGCAGCACCTCGGCCGGGGAGGGCCCCAGCACATCCACGAACGCGGTGCGCACCCGCGGCGTACCGGCGATCGCGATCTCACGCAACGATGCCGATGCGGCCCCGAAATCGGCACCGGCACCTGTCTCGGCGATCCCGCTGCGGACACCGTGCGCGAGCGCCGACGCACCCAGCTCCCGCGCAACAGCTCCGGCTAGTTCGGCGATCATCTCCACACCCCGGGCGCTCCGGGTGCCGTGCGCGACGAGCACCAGCGCCGGCGCGCTCACCAGGCACTCCCGGCCGGACGGCCGGGGCGCGTGGCCACCGCGGGGCGGGCGGCGGATACGGACTGCGCCGGGAAGCCCACCGGGCGGGCCGTCCCGTTCACCGGGGCGATCGGCCGACGGGCGGCCGCGGCGGGCGGCGGGACCTCCGCGTGCGGCGCACGGGTGCCGGGGATGCGCGGCGGCACCTCGCGGCGCGCTCCCAGACCCTGGGGGTGCGCCGGAACCGGCTGGCGCGCAGCCTGGTTCGGACCCTCCGGGTGCGGATTGTCGGTGCACTCGGCGGGGTCGAGAGCCAGCCGGTAGCCGCGCTTGACGACGGTCTGGATGGCCTTGGGGGTGCCGAGGCCCGCGCGGAGACGGGCGATGGCGGTCTCCACGGCGTGGGTGTCGTCGCCCCCACCGGGCAGGGCGGCGAGCAGGTCCTCACGGGAGACGACCCGGCCCGGCTGGCGGGCCAGGGAACGCATGAGCGCCATGGGCGCGGGGGCCAGCTGGCGCACCTGGCCATCCACGACGACGCAACCGCCGCGGACGCTGAGCAGGTGCCCGGCGGCCTGAATCCGGTTGGCGCGCCGGGGAAGTTCCTCGGCGACGTGGCGGGCCAGCGCGCCCAGCCGGGCGCGGCCGGGCATGGACGTCGTGACGCCCAGCTCCTCCAGCGGCGCGGCCGTGATAGGGCCGACGCAGGCCGGCAGCACCCGGGTGCGGAAGGCGTGCAGAACGGCCTCCAGCAGCCCGGTCTCCTTGGCGCGCATGAGAAGTGACGCCACGGCCGGAGCGCTGGTGAAGGTCACGCAATCCAGTCCGGCGGTGACGATGCCCTCGATGAGGCGGTCCATGGGGGTACGGTCCGCCGGCGGAATCCACCGGTAGACCGGAACCGGAACCACATCGGCTCCGGCGCAGCGCAATACTTCGCAGAAGTCCGGCACCGGCTCCCACTCGGTGGTGGCGCCGTGCAGCTGCACCGCGATCCGGACGCCCTCGACCCCCTGGGCCAGCAGGTGATCCAGCACCTCGGCGCTGGATTCCGAAGCGGGAGACCATTCTTCGCGCAGCTCGGCAGCGCGGATGGCGCCCTTGGCCTTGGGGCCGCGGGCCAGCATGCGGGTCGAGCCCAGGGTGACGCGCAGCTCCTCGGCCAGGCCCCAGCCCTCCGCGGCCTCCATCCAGCCGCGGAAGCCGATGCCGGTGGTGGCCACGGTGATCTGCGGCGGAGCCGCGACCAGCTGCCGCGTCACCCGCTCCAGCTCGGTGTCGTCGGCCAGCGGAATGATCCGGATGGCCGGGGCGGAAACAACATTCGCGCCTCGGCGGGCGAGCAGGGTGCCGAGTTCCTCGGCGCGCCGGGCGGCCGTGATGCCGACCGTGAAGCCGGCCAGCGGGGTACCGCTGTCCACCTCGGTCATGCCGTGCCGCCGATGAATTGGACCGGGTCGTTGGACACCGAGACCACACCGTCCGCGACGTGGACCGCGTACACCGGCAGCGAAATCGAATCGTCGTCCAGGCAGCGCCCGTCGATCAGCGAGAAGGCCTGCTTGAGCAGCGGCGACGCCACCACCGGCACACCACCGCGGTCGCCCACCAGACCGCGCGACATGACCGCCGCGCGCCCGAAGGGATCGATATTGCCTACGGCGAACAGCGTCCCGTCGGCGGTGAGGAACAGCGCCGCCTGGCGGCCGCCCTTCAGCAGGACCGCCACGCCGCGGCCGGGAATCAGATAGTCCTGCCGGCAGGCCTGGGTCCAACCCGAAACGGTCGTGACTGCGGTGCCGGGTGTGTCGATCACGGTCATCGGTACTCTCCTCCGAACGCCCTACCTATTGGTACCGGCGCCCTGTTTCCTCGCGGTTAAGCAGTCATTTCCCGTGCGTGGCGGTCTCTGTGGCGTGGGTCGCATTGACCGGGATGTCCGGGATGCCGAGCAGGACGGGCACCTTGCGCTCGCCGGTCTCGTCGAAACCGATGGTCGGGTCCGACTCCTCCGGCGCGTTCACGAAGGACACGAAGCGCGACAGCTTGCCCTCGTCCTCGAGCACCGCGGCCCATTCGTCCTTGTAGCCCTCGACGTGCTTGGCCATGGCCGCTTCCAGATCCGCGGCGATGCCCAGGCTGTCCTCGCAGACGACCTGCTCGAGGTAGTCGATGCCGCCCTCCAGGGCCTCCTGCCACGGCGCGGTGCGCTGCAGCCGGTCGGCGGTGCGGATGTAGAACATCAGGTAGCGGTCGATGTACTTGATCAGTGTCTCGTCGTCGAGCTCGCCGGCCAGCAGCACCGCGTGCTTCGGGGTCAGACCGCCGTTGCCGCCCACGTACAGGTTCCAGCCGTGCTCGGTGGCGATGACGCCGACGTCCTTGCCGCGCGCCTCCGCGCACTCGCGGGCGCAACCCGACACCGCCAGCTTCAGCTTGTGCGGGGAACGCAAACCGCGGTAACGCTTTTCGAGCAGCACGGCCATGCCGACCGAGTCCTGCTGGCCGTAGCGGCACCAGGTCGAACCCACGCAGGACTTCACCGTGCGCAGCGACTTCCCGTACGCGTGGCCGGATTCCATGCCCGCGTCCACCAGGCGCTTCCAGATCAGCGGCAGCTGCTCCACGCGGGCGCCGAACAGATCGATGCGCTGACCACCGGTGACCTTCACGTACAGGTCGAACTCCTTGGCCACCTCACCGATGGTGATGAGCTGCTCCGCGGTCACCTCACCGCCGGGCATGCGCGGCACCACCGAGTAGGTGCCGTTCTTCTGCAGGTTGGCCAGGAAGTGGTCGTTGGTGTCCTGCAGCGAGGCCTGCTCGCCGTCGAGGATGTGGTCGCTCGAGGTGGACGCCAGGATGGAGGCGACGGTCGGCTTGCAGATGTCGCAGCCGGTTCCGGTGCCGTACTTGGCGATCAGACCCGAGAAGGTACGGATGCCGGTCGACTGGATGATGTGGAACAGCTCCGCGCGCGACTGCGTGAAGTGCTCGCACAGCGACTTGGAGACCTCCACACCCGACTGCTCCAGCAGCTTCTTGAGCATGGGAACGCAACCGCCGCAGGAGGTTCCGGCGTTGGTGCAGCTCTTGATGGCCGGCACGTCGCAGGCGCCGTCGGCGATGGCGCCGCAGATCGATCCCTTGGACACGTTGTTGCAGGAGCAGATCTGGGCGTCATCGGGCAGCGCGTCCGCGCTCAGTTCCGCACCCGCCGGGGAGATCAGCGCGGCCGGATCGGCCGGCAGCGGGCGGCCGACCAGCGGGCGCAGCGCCGAGTACTGGGTGGCGTCACCGACCAGCACACCACCGAGCAGGGTCTGGGCGTCATCGGAGACGACCAGCTTGGCGTAGGTGCCCTTGGCCGCGTCGTGCAGCACCACCGACAGCGCGCCCTCGGTCCGGGCGTGCGCGTCACCGAAGGAGGCCACGTCCACACCCAGCAGCTTCAGCTTGGTGGACAGGTCCGCGCCCGGGAACTCGCCCGCGCCGCCGAGCAGGCGGTCGGCGACCACCTCGGCGGTGTTGTAGCCGGGGGCGACCAGGCCGTAGCAGACGCCCTCCACCGCGGCGACCTCACCGATCGCGTAGATGTTCGGGTCCGAGGTGCGCAGGCTCAGGTCGGTGAGGACACCGCCGCGCTCGCCCACATCCAGCCCGGAGGTACGGGCGATTTCGTCACGGGGACGCACACCGGCCGCGAAAACCACGACCGCGGCGCGCAATTCGCTCTCGTCGGAGAACGTGACCGACAGCCGCTCGGCGACCGGCGCGCCCTCGACGGTCTCGATCGAGGAGGTGCCGACACCGGTGTGCACGGCCAGACCCAGCTCGGTCACCAGCTTCTCGAGGATGGCGCCGCCGCCCTCGTCGATCTGGGCCGGCATCAGCCACTTGTTGAACTCGACCACGTGCGGGGTCATGCCCAGCAGGCGCAGCGCGTTGGCCGCCTCCAGGCCGAGCAGACCGCCACCGACCACGATGCCGACCGCGCCCGGACCGGCCGCCTCGGCCGCGGTCCGGATGCCGTCCAGGTCCTCGAGGGTGCGGTAGACGAAGCAGCCCTCGGCGTCGTGGCCCGGCACCGGCGGCACGAAGGCGTAGGAGCCGGTCGCGAGAACCAGTGCGTCGTAACCGATCACCTCACCGGTGGAGGTGGTGACCTTGCGGGCAATGCGGTCGATGGCGTCGGCCTTCACACCGAGCCGGACATCGACCAGGGTGTCGCCCGCGTAGTCGTTGCCGGGCAGCGCCAGCGCGGACGCCTCCCAGCTGCCGACATAGGAGGACAGGCCGACACGGTCGTAGGCGGCCAGCTTCTCCTCGCTGAGGACGATGACCTGCCAGGTTCCGGCCTCGTCACGGGAGCGCAGCGCCTCCACGAAGCGGTGTCCGACCATGCCGTGGCCGACCACCACAACGGTTTTGCGTTCGATGCTGTGGGTCATGACAGTCCCTTTCGCGAATGGACGTCAGGCGCGAGCCGACGAGGTGGACGAGGAATCGTTTGCGGCGGAGCCGGTTTCGGCTTCGAGGACCAGAGCCTCGGCCTCGACGACGACATCGGCGTCGGTGGTTTCGGAGGTCAGCGAGCGCAGGCTCGGGCGGCGCATGAAGACCGCCCAGCAGACGGCGGCGCAGAGCACGTAGAAGGCCATGAAGACCCAGAACGCGGTGGTCGCGGACTTGGTGGAGGCGTAGGAGGAGCGCAGCACCAGGTTGATGCCGACACCGCCCAGCGCGCCGATGGCGCCGACGAAGCCGATGAGCGCACCCGAGGTATTGCGGGCCCAGGCTGCCCGGGTGGCCGAATCACCGTCCAGGGAGCGGGATTTGGCCTCGAACACCGACGGGATGATCTTGGTGACCGCCCCGTTGCCGAAGCCCGAGATGACGAACAGCGCGGTGAATCCGACGATCAGGGCCACCAGCACGCCGCCCTTCGGGTGCCCGGCGTGATCACCCATGGTGGAGGCCACCGCGACCAGCACGGCCGCCGCGGTCATGGCGCCGAAGGTGTACAGCGTGACCTTGCTGCCGCCGATGCGGTCGGCCCACTTGCCGCCGTAGGGGCGGGCCAGCGAACCCAGCAGCGGGCCGATGAAGGCGATCTGCGCGGCGTGCAGGGTGGCCGCGGCGACGCTCGCGCCGCCGGCCTTGAAGCTGATCTGCAGCACCTGGCCGAAGGCGAAGCTGTAGCCGATGAAGGAACCGAAGGTGCCGATGTAGAGGAAGGCGATGGCCCAGGACTGCGGCACCCGCAGCGCCTTGAGCATGTAGGACAGGTCGGCATTCTGGTTCTTGACGTTGTCCATGTAGAGGGCCGCGCCCAGCGCCGCCACCACGATCAGGACCAGGTAGACCGCGCACACCACCGAGGCATTGCCGTAGTGGTTGCCCAGGGTGGCGATCACCGCCAGGCCGACCAGCTGCACCACCGGCACGCCGATATTGCCGCCGCCCGCATTGACGCCCAGCGCCCAGCCCTTGAGCCGTTGCGGGAAGAAGACGTTGATGTTGGACATCGACGAGGAGAAGTTGCCGCCACCGAAGCCCGCGAAGGCCGCCACGACCAGGAAGGTCGTGTAGGAGGTGCCCGGCTGGTTGACGAAGTACAGCGTCAGCAGCGTCGGGATCAGCAGCAGCAGCGCGCTCACGATGGTCCAGTTGCGACCGCCGAACTTCGCGGTGGCGACGGTGTACGGAATCCGCATGAAGCCGCCGACCAGGGTGGGCATCGCGCCCAGGAAGAACTTGCCGGCCGGGTCGATGCCGAACTTGTCGGTCGGCATGAACAGCACCATGACCGACCAGATCGACCACACCGAGAACCCGACGTGCTCGGCGAACACCGACCAGATCAGGTTGCGGCGAGCGATGTCCTTACCACCGGCTTCCCAAGCCGCGACATCCTCGGCATCCCAATGCTCGATGTCGCGCTTGCGGGTCAGCGTCGTCAACAAGAGGCCCTCCTGAAATCTGGATGGCCTCAAGGTAGGAAATCGGTATTGCGTCGATGCTGCGCGAAATGACCGGCAAATCAACGGTTGCTCACGAATATCGGGCAGCCGGCGTGAGAAGTGACCTCATGTTTCAGCTATGTGACACAAGGGTTTCCGGCAGCCACAAATCGCCACAAATCGCCAGGAAACGCTAGAAAATGCGTAACCGAGCCGGAAGTTGAGAGCCTTGCCACAAAGCATGGCCCCAACCTCACGGCTCGGCAACTCGAACGGTGAATTTATTTCCAGGTGTCTTCCAGCATCCGCGGCTTGCATGCCACCCAGGCGCCCGCCATCAGAATCAGGACCGCCACCACCAGGAAGCCGAACGGCGCCAGCCAACCCCCGGTCATCGTGTGCAGCGCGCCGAACAGCAGCGGGCCCACGCATGCCACCGAGTAGCCGACACCCTGGGTGAAGCCGGACAGCGCGGCCGAACCGGCGCCGGTGCGGGTCCGCAGGTTGATCAGGGTCAGCGCCATCGGGAAGGTCGACGGGCCCAGGCCCACCGCCAGCACCCACAGCAGCGGGGCGCTCATCGGCGCGAGCAGCAGACCGGCGAAGCCGATGAAGAAGAACACCGCGCAGCCGATGACGACAGGGAACGGATTGGCCATGCGGCCCACCACGATCGGCGCGCTCAACGCCGCCACCAGGCCGATGAGGGCGAAGATGCCGACCATGCTGCCGCCGAAGGAGGCGCTGGCGCCGGCGTCGCTGAAAATCGTCGGCATCCAGGTGAACAGCGAGTAGGTGATCAGCGAGGTCATGCCGAACATGAAGGCCATGCCCCAGGCCACCGGCGAACGCCACACCTTGCCGGTGGATTCGGCCGCCTCCGAGGGCAATTCGGTGGTGTCCACGCGGGCGTGGTCACGCCGCACCCGCAGCACCGCGATCCACGGCAGCGCGGCGGCGAAGGCCAGCGCGGCCCACATGCCCAGCGACAGCCGCCAGCCGTGCGCGTCCGCGACCGGCACCGCGATCAGGGCCGGGAACACGGTGCCCAGCTGCACCATCACGATGTAGACCGAGCTGAGCGCGGCCAGGCGATCCGAGAAGTACCGCTTGACCAGGGGCGGGATCACCACATTGCCGATGCCCATGCCGGCCAGGGCCAGCGCGGAGAATGCCAGCAGCTCCCAGGTGGCGGGCACCAGGGCGCGGATCACCGAGCCGACACCGGTCATGAGCATGGCCACCAGGGCGGTCGTCTCCAGGCCCAGGCGACGCGACAGCACCGGGGTCAGCAGCCCGCCGAGGGCGAACATGGCGGTCGGCAGCATGCCGAACACGCCGACCACCGCGGTGGAGTAGCCGATGTCCTGCCCGATGCGGGCGGCGAGCGGAGTGAATGCGGTGACGGCGACGCGAAGGGTGAGCGCGGACATGACGATGGCGACGAGCACGAGCAGGCGGCCCTCGAGGAGGGCGCGCTTCGACATTTCAGGGCGGAACCCGGTCGTCTCGCTCGGGGCATTGGAAAGGCCCCGCACCGGGGCCATCGTCTCATCCATCGTCGCAGTCACCCGGAAATCATAGGATGACCCGATGATGTGATGCAACGAATGTGAGGCAAGGTACGCTGTCACCCGTGCAACCAGTCCGGCGCACGAGCCTCATCGCCCAGGTGACCGAGCAGCTTCGTGCCGAAATCCGTTCCGGCCGTTGGGCCGTCGGCTCGCGTATCCCCACCGAACCCGAGCTCACCGAACTCACCGGCACCGGCCGCAATACCGTGCGCGAGGCCGTCCAGGCCCTCGTGCACGCCGGCATGCTCGAGCGCAGACAGGGCTCGGGCACCTACGTCATCTCCACCTCCACCCTCGGCGGCACCCTCACCGAGTACCTGGCCGACGCCCAGCAGCGCGATGTCCTGGAACTGCGGCGGGCCCTCGACACCACCGCCGCCCGGTTGGCCGCCGAGCGCCGCGACGACACCGACATCGCGACCCTGCGACGCGTGCTCGAAGAACGAAACCGCTACTGGGACACCGACTTCGATGCCGCCATCGAGGCCGACGTGCAACTGCACCGCGCCATCGTGGTCGCCAGCCACAATGCGGTATACCTGGAGTTCTACGACTCGCTGCTGCCCGTCATCGCGGCCGGCATCAGGTTCCGGTCCGAGCGCGAGGGCGAGACGTACCATGACGAGCACGCCGAACTGGTGCAGGCGGTCATCGACGGCGATCCGGAACGGGCGGCCCGCACCGCCAACTGCTTCCTCGACTCGCTCATGGCCGAATACCAGACGCTTGATACGAAATTCGAGTAACCGAAAGGTCACCACGCGACACGCCGCCGGGTGAGGTCGAATTACCGTCTCCGTCACGGAAAAACACTCGGATGTAAAAAGCGCTTCCTACGGTTGGACGCGACCGCAGCGGTTCCCCGACGACCGGGAACCCATGATGAGGGCGGTCGCGACAGCCGAGAGGACAGCTGCTCATGGCAACCGTAGTAGAGGCACCGGAAACGACCTTCGCCTTCCAAAGACGCGGACGGTGGATCGACCGCTGGGAACCAGATAACAATGAATTCTGGGAAAACGGGGGTAAACAAACCGCCCGGAAAAATCTGATCTTCTCGGTATTCGCGGAGAACCTCGGATTCAGCGTCTGGGTGCTGTGGGCCAGCGTGGTCACCGCCATGGGCTCGGCCGGATTCGCCTTCCTGAGCGCGAAGAATCCCGACGCGGTCAACAACGCGCTGCTGCTCACCTCCACCCCGACCCTGGTGGGCGCGGCCCTGCGGGTGCCCTACACCTTCGCCATCCCGCGCTTCGGCGGCCGCGCCTTCACCGCCTTCAGCGCGGCCATGCTGCTGATCCCCACGCTGGGTCTGGCGTATTTCATCAACCAGCCGAGCACACCCATGTGGGTGTTCATGGTGCTGGCCGCACTCGCGGGTGTCGGCGGCGGCAACTTCTCGTCATCGATGGCCAATATCAACTTCTTCTTCCCCGAGGGTAAGAAGGGCGCGGCGCTGGGCATCAATGCCGCGGGCGGCAATCTCGGTGTGGCACAGACACAATTGTTCGTGCCGCTCATCATCACGCTGGGCACCCACATCATGGCCAAGAACCCGGGCGGCTACCGGTTCGGCATCACTCTCGCTGTGCTGGTGTGGATTCCGTTCATCCTCGTCGCCCTGTTCGGCGCGCTGCGCTACATGGACTCGCTGTCCGGCGCGAAATCCGATGGCAAGTCCTACAAACTGGCCCTGAAGAACCGGCACACCTGGGTGATGGCGATCCTCTACATCGGCACCTTCGGCTCCTTCATCGGCTTCTCCTTCGCCTTCCCCACCCTGCTCAAGGCCAACTTCCCGAGTCTGGCCAAGATCGGCTGGATGGGCACCCTGGGCAACCTGGCCTTCCTCGGCGCGCTCGTGGGTTCCATGAGCCGGCCCTTCGGCGGCTGGATCGCCGACAAGCTCAGCGGCGCGAAGATCACGCTGTACGTCTTCGGTGGCATGGCGGTGGCCGCCGCGCTCATCGTGGCGTCGCTGTCGGCCAAGAACTTTCCGCTGTACCTGATCTCGTTCCTGCTGCTGTTCGTGTTCAGCGGCGTCGGCAACGGGTCGACCTACCGGATGATCCCGATGATCTTCACCGCCGAAGCGCGGCGGCACGCCTCGGAGACCGGTCAGGACATCGGGGCGGCCCTGATCTCCGCGAAACGGCAGGCGGGTGCGGCCATCGGCGTCATCGGCGCGATCGGCGCGGCGGGCGGCTGGATCCTGCAGCAGGCCCTGCGACTGTCGAACACCCACTACCACAGCATGAATCCGGCCTTCTGGGGCTACGTGGTGGCCTACCTCGCCATGGGCGCGATCTGCTGGTGGTTCTACCTGCGCTCGTCCTTCGCGGTCGGACGCGCACCCTCCCTGGCCCACGCCAACGTCTGAGCACACGCAATGCTCGGGCAATGACTTTGGAAGCGCGCCCTTCCAGAGTTCCCCATCCTCAGGGGAGCAGAAAGGCCGCGCCGGATTCGTCGCCCGGCGCGGCCTTTCCGCCTGTTCATCCCCCTAGAGCAGCAGGCGGATCATGTCGGCGGTGCGGGCCAGGCCCGGGAACGCCTCGGGGGTGGATCGCGGGTGCAGGGCGTGCACGGCGAGGCGGAACATGACCGCGCGCACCAGCATCTGCGGCCATTCGGGGAGATCGCCCCAGCGTTCCAGCAGGCCGTCGTCGGCGCCGCCCCAGGACAGGGCATCGACCACGATGACCGCCGCCGCCCAGGGGGCCGGCCGCCAGTACGGGGTGATATCGGTGAGACCGGGCGCGAAACCGCCCGAGAACAGGACGGTTCCGAACAGATCGCCGTGCACCAGCTGCGCGGGAGTGGTCACCGGTTTGCGCAGCGTGGACAGCTGGGTGATCAGGATCTGGCTGCGTTCGCCATCCGGGGAGGTGGCCTGCAGGATGCCGCCCAGCTTGAGACTGCGCAGCGGAACCGCTTCCCACGCAGCGCGATCCGCGGCCGCGAAGACATCCACATCCACCCACGGCGCGACCGGCTGCGCGGCCAGGAAACGCGGACGCTCCAGCCGCGCGGTCACCTGATGCAGGCGCAAGGACAGCGACACCACTTCGTCGTGCCGCGGCTCCGGCATGCCTTCGAGGAAGGTGTCGGCGCGCCAACCGGATACGACATACCGTCCATCGGTGGCCCGCACCGGCCGCGCCAGGCGCAGCCCGTCCACCCGCAGGGTCTCACGCACCTTCGCCGACCACGCCGCTCGCGCGTGATCGGTCACCGGGCTCAGGACCACATCGCCACAACGCCAGCCGCCGTCCCAGTTCCCCAGCGGAACCGGCACTTCCTCGCGCAACCCGAAGGTCGAGCGCACATGCTCGGGAGGTTCCACAGCAGTCATGGTCACGCGCGTACGGTACCGCTGTACCGCCTCCCCGCGACTTAAGGCCAGACTGGGAGCCGTCGGAGTGTCGTCGGCGACCGGCGGTCGGGCGCGTCACCGATTTCGGACGTACCCGGGGAGTTACCCGGATCCTTCCGAAATCAGTTGTCACGTCGCGATAAATCAACGTTTTCGGTCAGTAGACCGGTAGCGACGGGTCGACCTGGTTGGCCCAGGCGATGATTCCGCCCTGAAGGTGGGTGGCATCGGAGAAGCCCGCGTTCTTGAGCGCCGCGAGCGCCTCTGCCGACCGGATTCCGGTCTTGCAGTGCAGGACGATCGGGGTGTTCTGGGGCAGTTCGGACAGGGCCTCGCCGGAGAGGATGCGGTCCTTGGGGATCAGGGTCGCGCCCTCGATGCGGACGATGTCCCATTCGACGGGCTCGCGCACGTCGATGATGGCGACGTCCTTGCCGGCGTCGAGCATCTCCTTGAGGTCCCGGGCGGTGATGGTGGAGCCGATGGCCGCGGCCTGGCCCTCCTCCGACACCACGCCGCAGAACGCGTCGTAGTCGATGAGCTCGGTGATGGGCTGACGCTCCGGATCGCGGCGCAGCTTGATGGTGCGGTAGCTCATGTCCAGTGCGTCGTACACCATGAGCCGGCCCAGCAGCGGGTCGCCGATACCGGTGATCAGCTTGATCGCCTCGGTCACCATGATCGAGCCGATGGAGGCGCACAGCACGCCCAGCACGCCGCCCTCGGCGCAGGACGGGACCATGCCCGGCGGCGGAGCTTCCGGGTAGAGGTCGCGGTAGTTGATGCCGCGGCCGTCGGGGGCGTCCTCCCAGAACACCGAGACCTGGCCCTCGAACCGGTAGATCGAGCCCCACACGTAGGGCTTGCCGGCCAGCACCGCGGCGTCGTTCACGAGGTAGCGGGTGGCGAAGTTGTCGGTGCCGTCGACGATCAGGTCGTAGCGGCTGAACAGCTCGACCGCATTGTCGGGTTCGAGGCGAATCTTGTGCAGCTCCACGGAGATTCCGGAGTTGATCTCCAGAATCGAATCGCGGGCGCTGTCCGCCTTGGAACGGCCGATATCGGACTCGCCGTGGATGATCTGACGCTGCAGGTTGGAGGCATCGACCTCGTCGAACTCCACGATGCCGAGCGTGCCGACACCGGCGGCAGCCAGGTACAGCAGCGCCGGGGAGCCCAGCCCGCCGGCGCCGATCACCAGCACCTTGGCGTTCTTCAAGCGTTTCTGACCGTCCACCCCGAGGTCCGGGATGATCAGGTGGCGGCTGTAGCGGGCGACCTCGTCCCGGGTCAGCTCCGCCGCCGGCTCCACCAGGGGCGGCAGGGAGGGATGCGATGACACGTCTTCGGACTCCTCAATCGAATTCGCCGGAAACTCGCGGCCATTGCTGCAACACCGCAGGGCGGGGCGTTCTTCCCCAAGCCTACGGATGTCACGTCACAGCCGGGCGGGGAGGTCGAAGAGACGGAAGAGGTCCGGGGAGTGGAACAGGTCCAGGCGGGCGAAACCGTCGCGGTCGAGGGTGAGGACGTGGAGGTTGGCGGCCTCGAAGACATCGCCGCGCTCGACGTAGGCGGCCAGGGCCGGGCGGTTGTTGGCGCGGGTGGGTAGCAGGCGGAAGACCTCGCCGCGGGCGAAGACCCGGCCCAGGAAGGCGGTGACGGCGTCGCGGCCCTGGAACCAGGCCAGGAACGGCGGCATCTGGAGCATGACGTCGTCGCGCAGGATGCGCTCGAGGGCGTCGATGTCCATGGCCTCGAACGCCTCGACGTAGCGCTTCAGCAGCTCGCGCTGCTCGTCGTCGCCCAGTTCGGCGGGACCCGCCTGGACGCCGGACAGCTGTGCGTGCGCCCGCTGCAGGGCGCTGTTGACGGCGGCGGTGCTGGTGTCGAGCAGCCCGGCCACCTCGGCGGCCCGCAGCGCCAGCACGTCTCGCAAGATCAGCACCGCGCGCTGCAACGGCGGAAGGTGTTGCAGCGCGGCCACGAACGCCAGGCGCGCACTCTCCCGGGCCACCACCACCGCCGCCGGATCACCGTCCCCGAGCAGCGCGTCCGGGAACGGCTCCAGCCACGGCAGTTCGGGCGAAGGATCGAGACGCTCCGCCCCCACCACCGGATTCGGCTGTGCCAGATCGACCGGCAGCGCCCGCCGCTGCGCGCTCTTCAACGCGGTCAGGCAGACATTGGTGGCGATCCGATACAGCCAGGTGCGCAGCGAAGCCCGTTGCGGGTCATAGGAATCCGCCGACCGCCAGGCGCGCACCAGGATCTCCTGCACCAGATCCTCGGCATCGTGCAGCGAGCCGGTCATCCGGTAGCAGTAGGCGAGCAGTTCGGGGCGGTGCGAATCGGCGACGGCGACCACGTCGTCGACGGTGGCGGTCATCCCACCTTGCTAGCACGGCGTCGCCGAGCCGTCGAGCGATAGGCCGCCGACCAGCGGCCGATGAGTTTTCGCGAGCCGGTGAGTACGTACCCGTGACACCCCAACCGACCCGAAAGGTCACTCCCCCATGACCACTCACCAGCGCTGGACGCTCGCCCTCACCTCGGTGGCGTCACTCATGGTGGGGCTCGACGCACTCGTCGTCACCACCGCGCTCAACACCATCCGGGTCCAGCTCGGCGCGTCGCTCGAGGCGCTCGGCTGGACCTTCAACTCCTACACGCTCGCACTCGCGGTGTTCCTGCTGACCGCCGCGGTGATCGGCGACCGCATCGGCCGCCGCCGCCTGCTCATCGCCGGGCTCACGCTGTTCACCGTCTCCTCCGCCGCCTGCGCGCTGGCCACCGGCATCGGCGCGCTGATCGCCGCCCGCGCGGTGCAGGGCGTCGGTGCGGCCATGATCATGCCCGCCGCCTTCGCCCTGCTCGGGGTGGCCTTCCCGCCCGCCCAGCGCGGACGGGCCATGGGCATCTTCGCCGGGGTCACCGGGCTGGCCATCCTGGGCGGACCCGTCGTCGGCGGGGCCGTGGTGCAGGGCCTGACCTGGCAGTGGATCTTCTGGCTCAATGTCCCCATCGGCGCGGCCCTGATTCCGGCCGTCCGCCGCTGGGTCACGGAGAGCACCGGGCCCGCCGCCCAGGTCGACACCGTCGGCGTCCTGCTGTCCGGGCTCGGCGTGCTCGGGCTGGTGCTCGGACTGGTGCGCGGCAATGCGATCGGCTGGACCAGCGCCGAGATCCTGGGCGCGCTGCTCGGCGGCGGTGCGCTGCTGGCGGCCTTCGTCGGCTGGGAGCTGCGCACCCCGCAGCCCATGGTGCCCATGCGGCTGTTCACCCGCCCCGGCTTCGGCGCCGCCAATCTGGCGGGGCTCCTGATGACCGCCGCGATCTTCGGCACCGCGTTCTTCTTCGCCCAGTACCTGCAGGCCGGGCTGCACAACACCCCGCTCGGCTCCGGGCTGCGCCTGCTGCCCTGGACCGCAACGCTTTTCGTGGTCGCACCGCTGGCGGGCGCGCGCATGAGCCGGATCGGCGAACGCCGGTTGATCGTGGCCGGACTACTGCTGGCGGGGATCGGCCTGCTCTGGATCGCCCTGGCCGCCGGGGCCGGGGCCGGATACCCGGCGCTGATCGGGCCGATGCTGCTGACCGGCATCGGCATCTCGGCCGCCATGCCCGCGGTGCAGAACGCGGCGATCAGTTCGGTCGGACCGGAGTCCATCGGCACCGCGTCGGGGATCTACAACGCCCTGCGCCAGCTCGGCGGCAGCTTCGGAATCGCGGTCACCTCACCGGTTTTCACCGTCGCCGGCGGCTACACCTCGACGACGGCCGTCCAGCACGGCTTCCGCGCGGCGCTGCTCACCGCGGCCGCGGCGGCGACCCTGGGCGCCCTGGCGGGTCTGGGCGTCGCCCGGCACCGGCCTGCGGCCGCAACGGAATCCGCGCCCGCCGTCGCGGTGGAGGGCGCTCAGGCCCGCGGGTAGGGCCACGGGTTGAAGCGGCAGGTCTTGCCGTCCATCGGCACCACGCCTTCGGGATCGAGCTTCGCGATGTCGTTGTTCCTGGTCCCGAAGG
Organism: Nocardia sp. NPDC004711; assembly: GCF_053601595.1. Lineage (NCBI taxonomy): Bacteria > Bacillati > Actinomycetota > Actinomycetes > Mycobacteriales > Nocardiaceae > Nocardia > Nocardia sp. NPDC004711. The sequence goes on from NZ_JBSGCB010000034.1 coordinate 20,172, forward strand.
TCTGCTGCATCATGACCGGCGCCAGTCCGCCGTCGACCTCGCACGGCTGGTGCTCGTGGTAGCCGATGGCATGCCCCACTTCGTGATTGATCTGGTACTGCCGGTAGGAGCCGACATCGCCCTCGAAGGCCAGCGCCCCGCGCACCCAGCGCACCTCCGAGAGCACCACGCGGCCCAGATCGGCGTTGTAGCAGGAGGAGTCGACCGGGATCTCGAAACCGCAGGACTTGCGGGTGGTGTCACGGGAGGTCAGCGAGATGCGGAAATCCGGAGTGCCGGTGTCCACGCGCCGGAAGCCGAAACGCGGATCATGGGTCCAGGACTTGGGATTCGCGAGCGTGGCGTCGACCATCTGGCCGATCGCCGGATCACCGCCGAGGCTGGCGGTGTCCACGCCGTCCTCGATCTCCACGGTGTAGGTGAACACGTGCTGGGAGCCGGTGCCGACCTGCGCGGTATTGCCGGGCACCACGTGCCAGTTGCCGGCGCCGGTGTCGGTGTAGGGCCCGCCGGGCGGGACCGCGCCGGTGGGCAGATCGGCCGCGTACTTGCCGTCGCCCTTGGGGGCGCCGCCGATGATGCCGCTGGGCTTGTCGGTGTGCTCGCTGAGACGGCCGAAGCCGGGGAGTCCGGTGCTGGCGTCGCCGGTGTGGCGCAGGGCGTCCACGACGACCAGGACGGTGATGACCAGCAGCACGGGCAGGGCGTAGGCGCGCCAGCCGTAGGTGCTCACGAAGCGGCCCAGCGGACTCTGCTTCTTGGTCTCGCGATCGGGGCGCTGCCGGTTGCGGGCGTCGGCGGGCGGGGCGGTGGGATCCCAGCGGGCGCGCAGCGGCTGGTGCGGCAGCGGCAGGTGATCGCCGGCGGGCCGACTTGGATCGGATGCGGATTCGGGCGGTGTGATGAGCCCGGAAGATACCGAGGGGCCGGTCTGCGATGCGCTGGCGCCGGTGTACAAACCGAGCGGATCGTGGATCGGCCCGCTGGGTCTTCCTCGGCGCTTGTTACCGGCGGTCTTCGGCACACCCGCCCCCACGGGGCGGCGCGAATCAGGCCCGCCGGAACTACTGCCCCCATGGTCGGTCACGACTGACAGACTCTCATAGCCCGCCCCCACGCACGGAAGGGCCGTCGCCGCGCGCTGCTATTGCTGCGAGATATCTCACGCCAATGCGGCAGAGCTCACAAATCAGAACATGTGCTACACAGTTGTGATCGGTCTCGCATAATCGACTGCGAGTCCCACTCGACCATCACAGGTGCTGATCGACAACAACCAGCACACCAAAATTCGGAACCTGGATCGGCACGGGCCCCATGAGCGAGTATCGTTCGTGGGATACCGGTGACATCCTTCCCACCGGGAATCAACTGGGAGAAAAGGCAATGACTGACCTCGTGGACCGGATGACGTCGCACCGCATGTCATCCGAGGCCATGGCGGCGAGCAAGCGCGGAACCCGCCTGCCCCGTGAGGCGCGCCGGGCGCAGCTACTCGCGGCCGCCAGCGAGGTCTTCGTGCTACGCGGCTATCACGCCTCGGGCATGGATGAGATCTCGCAGTGCGCCGGCGTCAGCAAACCGGTGCTCTACCAGCACTTCTCGAGCAAGCTCGAACTGTATCTGGCGGTCCTGCAGAACTACGTCGACGCCCTGGTGTCGAGCGTGCGCCAGGCGCTGCGCTCCACCACCGACAACAAGCAGCGGGTGCGCGCCGCCGTGCAGGCCTACTTCGACTTCGTCGATCACGAAACCCAGGGCTTCCGACTGGTTTTCGAATCCGATCTGACCAATGAGCCGCAGGTGCAGCGCCGAGTCGAGCAGGCCACCGAGGCCTGCGTGGACGCGGTCTTCGACCTGGTCGCCCACGACTCCGGCCTGGAGCCCTACCGCGCCCGTGTGCTCGCCGTCGGCCTGGTCGGCGCCAGCCAGCTGAGCGCGCGCTACTGGCTCGAGGCGGACCGGCCGATCAGCAAGGACGACGCGGTCGACACCACTGTCGCATTGTGCTGGGGCGGCCTGAAGCACGTGCCGCTGCACCCGATGGATTGAGAAATCCCCTCAATCCCCGACAACAACAAAAGAATTGCCCCGCCGAACGGCTCGGCGGGGCAATTCTTTTATGTCACTAGGGGTTTCAGGAAGCCCCGAGAGTTCGGCTAGACGGCCGCGAAGCCGACGCGACCCGAGGAGGGGGTGCCGATCTCGACATAGGCGACCTTCGCGGCCTGGATCAGGAACTTGCGGCCCTTCTCGTCGGTCAGCGTGACGACGCCGCCCCCACCCTGGAGCGCGCCGGTGACGGCCGCCTCGACCTCGGCGGGGGTCTGCGAGCTGTTGATGACGAGCTCACGCGGGCTATCCGAAATGCCGATCTTGACCTCCACGGCCAACCTCCGAACCTAGAGTCCTTGTGCTGTCCTGATCACGCTAGCGCAGCCGGGACAGCGTCCGGCCGCGACCGCCTGCGCTGTCAGCGAACAGCACCCACGGCGCTGTCGGGGAACAGCCACCCACGGCACTGTCTAGGAACAGCGCAGACGGCAGGAAGAACGGGAGTGTCAGCTCAGGCCGAGAACGCGCATGCGCTCGGCGTGACTGTTCTGCATGTGCTCGAACAGCGTGGCGACGCCGTTCAGATCGCCGGTGGCGGTGAGCACCAGCTCGGTGAGCCCGTCGCGCTGCGCCATCACATACTGCGCCTGGGTGATGGCCTCGCCCAGCAGGCGGCGGCCCCACAGCGCCAGCCGGTCCCGCTCGGACCGGTTCTGGGCGACCGCGGTGCGCACCTCCTCGATGACGAATTCGGAGTGGCTGGTCTCGGCCAGCACGTCGCGCACCACGTCGGCGACCTCGGGAGCCAGGGCGCCGGCGATCTCGGTGTAGAAGTCGGCGGCGATGCCGTCGCCGACGTAGAACTTGACCATCGACTCCAGCCAGGTGGAGGGGTCGGTGGAGGCGTGGTAGGCGTCCAGGGCGCGCACGAAGGGGGCCATCGCGTCGAAGATGTCGACGCCGCGGTCGGCCAGCGCCCGCTCCAGGGTCTTGAAGTGTTCCATCTCGTTGCCGGCCATCTTGGCGACGGCCACCCGGCCGCGCAGGGTGGGCGACAGCTTGGCCTCTTCGGCGAGACGGTAGAAGGCGGAGATCTCACCGTAGGCGAGGACCGCGAAGAGGTCGGTGGCTCCAGGATGTTCGGCGGAGATGCGGCCGTCGGAAGACGAAGGAATACGGCCATCGGAAGACTCCGAGGCAGCGCCGAGCGCAGTGGACGAGTTTGCTCCCATGGGACCCCACCCTAGCGGCCGGAAACGACGCGCATTCACCCATCGGCGACGACACCCGGGACGCACCCTCGATACGTTCGTAAGGCCTTGCGACACAACGTAATTCAGTGCTGGTCGCGCAGGAACTTGTCCAGCTGGGTCCACGTGGTGTCGCGGGCGACGAGAATGCCGAGGTGCGAGCCGGGTGCGGTCTCGTACCGCACCTCCGGCGAGCCGGTCAGCGTCGTCGTCCCGTGCTCCACCGCGGCGGCCGGGGTGATCACATCGTTCGGTCCACCGACGAGCAGCACCGGCTGGGTGATGTCGGCCAGCGCGATCTGCTGCTCGCCCAGGTGCACCACGCCCTTGCCGATGTCGTTGTTGAGGATGAAGCGGCCCCACAGCTGGTTGTAGAAACGCCCCGGATAGCCGGGCAGCGAATTCTGGAACCGGTCGATGGTCTCCATCCGGGCCAGGGTCGCGGTGTCCGCGAGATTGCTCGCGATGAAGAACGGCCGCTTGAGTTCCCGATCCCAGGCGGTGGCGCGGTAGGCGATCCGGGTCAGCTGCGCCGAGACCCCGCCGGCGGCGCGAATGGCCGCGGTGGCGGTGCGGCCGCCGTCGATACGCGCCAGGGTGCGCAGTTCGCGCGCACCGAGCATGTGGTCGTAGCTCAGCGGCGCGCCGACGGCCGTGATGGACCGGATGGGCAGCGCCTGATCGGCCGCGGCGGTCAGCAGGGCCAGGACGCCGCCGATGGACCAGCCCACCAGATCCACCGGACGGCCGCCGCGATCGGCCGACACCTCGCGGATGGCCTCGGGCAGGATGTCGTCGATCCAGGTCTCGAAGCCCATGCGCCGGTCCTCGAAGGTGATGTCGCCGCAGTCGACCAGGTATGGCGCGCGGCCGGTCTCCAGCAAGAACCGGGCCAGGCTCTGATCGGGGCGCAGGTCGAAGCAGAAGGCGGGCGCGGCCAGCGGTGGGACCAGCAGCACGGCCGGATCGTCGGGGCCCGCGCCGTCGTAGCGGCGCAGTTCGCGATGCGGCGCGTCGGACAGCACCGTCGACGGGGTGGGTTCGGGGGCCTCGATGCCGTCGCCGAAGGTCAGCGACCACATGTTGCGGGCGGCGGTGGTCACGGTGTCTGCCAAGCTCACCGCAATACCTTCGCAGATAGTGCTACACGGTGTATCACCTATGTGAGCAACTCAACTGTCCGCGCGGTGGCCGACACCGTTGTCCCCGGGCGAATTATGGTGCGCCACAATCATTAACGGCAATGCGAAACCCCGGATCAGACCGTCTTTCGCAACCGATAAGCGCGCCGACCAGCGCAATAACGCCACACATTAGCGGTGGCGGAAATCAGGGCGAAGGCCGTATCACGCTACAATCTCCGCGGACGGCGGAATTCACGCCCGTAGTCCACGGAAAATGTGCGCGCACTCCGATCCGCAGCACTGCACCGCCGCGCCAGGTCGACGCCCATCCACTGGAGAGGCATCCCGCAGCGGCGAGAAACACGGATCAAGTGGTCGTCGCGGACCGACCGGGTCCGCCCCACGCCTCGTGCGCGCGAGACGCGATAAACGAGGAAAGGCAAGAACCTGAGCAAGATCACCGTAGAGCAGGAACCGGGTGTGGCGGACACGCTGCTGACCGCGGAACTCGACGACACCCACCTCGCTCCCACTTTCGCCGAATTGGGCGTGCGGCCGGAAATCGTCCGGGCCCTCGCCGAGATCGGCATCGAACGCACTTTCGCCATTCAGGAACTCACCCTGCCGCTCGCACTGGCCGGTGAGGATCTCATCGGCCAGGCCCGCACCGGTATGGGCAAGACCTTCGGCTTCGGTGTGCCGCTGCTGCACCGCATCGCCACCGGCGACTCCGGCACCAAGGCCCTCGACGGCACCCCGCGTGCGCTGGTCATCGTGCCGACCCGCGAGCTGTGCATCCAGGTCACCCAGGATCTGGAGAACGCCGCCAAGTATCTCGACGACAGCACCGGAACCAAGGTGCGCATCACGTCGATCTACGGCGGCCGCCCCTACGATTCGCAGATCGAGGCGCTGCGCGCCGGTGTCGACGTGGTCGTCGGCACCCCGGGCCGCCTGCTGGATCTGGCCGAGCAGCAGCATCTGATCCTGGGCAAGGTGCAGGTGCTGGTCCTCGACGAGGCCGACGAAATGCTCGACCTGGGCTTCCTGCCCGATATCGAGCGCATTCTCAATATGGTTCCCGAGCAGCGCCAGACCATGCTGTTCTCGGCCACCATGCCGGGTCCGATCATCACCCTGGCCCGCACCTTCCTGAACCGGCCGACGCACATCCGCGCCGAGGAGCACCACGAGTCCGCGGTGCACGACCGGATCACCCAGCTGGTCTACCGCGCCCACGCGCTGGACAAGAGCGAGCTGGTGGCTCGCATCCTGCAGGCCGAAACCCGCGGCGCGACAATGATTTTCGCGCGCACCAAGCGGACCGCGCAGAAGGTCGCCGACGATCTGGCCGAGCGCGGCTTCGCTGTCGGCGCGGTGCACGGCGACCTGGGGCAGATCGCCCGTGAGAAGGCGCTCAAGAAGTTCCGCGAGGGCAAGATCGACGTGCTGGTCGCCACCGATGTGGCCGCCCGCGGCATCGACATCGACGACGTCACCCACGTCGTCAACTACCAGTGCCCGGAGGACGAGAAGACCTACGTGCACCGCATCGGCCGCACCGGCCGCGCGGGCAAGACCGGTGTCGCGGTCACCCTGGTGGACTGGGACGAGCTGAACCGCTGGGGCCTCATCGACAAGGCCCTCGACCTCGGCATCCCGGAACCGGTCGAAACGTATTCCCGCTCCCCCCACCTGTACGAGGAGCTCGGCATTCCGGAGGGCGTCACCGGCGTCATCCGCAAGCGCAAGCCCGAGCGCGACGAGGATGCCGTCGTGGTGGAGCGCGAACGCCGCGGCGCCCACAGCCGCAACCGCCGTCGTACCCGCGGTGGCCGGCCGGTCGAGGGCGAGGCGGCCGTGGTGACCACCGAAACCCCCGCCGCCGAGGCCGATTCGGCTGCCGGTGATCCGGAGAAGTCCGGCCGCCGTCGCCGCCGTCGCCGCCGCGGCGGCAAGGGCGGCAACACCCCGGCCGACGCCATCGTCGCGACCACGGTCGAGACGGAACTCGGCGCCGAAGGCCCCGCCGAGGTTGCCGACGTCGTCTCCGAGGATGCCGGGGACGGCGCCCGCCGGGGACGCAAGCGCACCCGCCGCGGGGGCAAGGGTTCCGCCGAGGGCACCGGCGTGACCGAAGCCGCCGCCGAGGTCGTCTCGGAGGCCGCGGTCGCCGAGACGCCCGCGCCGGTCGAGGCGAGCGTGGCCACGACGACGGTCGAGCCGGTCTCCGACGCGGTCGTGGCCGACGCGCCCCGCAAGCGCACCCGCCGCACCAAGGCGGCCGCCGAGGCCACGGTCCCTGCCGCCGAGGCTCCGGTCGCCACGGAGTCGACGGTCGTCGCCGAGACCGACGCCGCGGCAGCGGCTCCCGTGACCGCCGAAACGGACGCGCCCCGCAAGCGCACCCGCCGCACCAAGGCCGCCGTGGCCGAATCCGGCACCGGCGCAGAGGGTTCCGCCACAGTGGAATCGGCTGCCACCGATGGTGACTCGGCCGAGCCCGCCCTGCGGGCGCCGCGCAAGCGCACCAGCCGCGCCGCGAGCACAGCGCCGACCGCCGCGAGCACCACGCCGACCGCCGACGAGACCGCCACCAGCGCCGACGCCGAGGTCGCCGCGGAGACTCCGAAGAGCGCGCCGCGCAAGCGGACTCGCAAGGCCGCGGCGGCGACCGTCGAGGCCAACGACGCCGCCGAGGCCACCGCCGGAGCGGCGGACGGTGCGGAAGCGCCGAAGGCCGCGCCCCGCAAGCGGACTCGTAAGGCCGCCGCGGCGACCGTGGACGCCAACGGCGCGGCCGAAGCGGTCGCGGCGGCGGCGGACGGTGCCGAGGTGGTCGCGGAAGCGCCGAAGGCCGCGCCGCGCAAGCGGGTCCGCAAGGCCGTCAAGGCGGAGGTCGAAGCGGTCGAGTCGGGTACTGCGGCAAGCGGTTCCGACGAGCCCGCGGCGGCGGCTCCGGTGCGGCGGACGCGGCGGAAGAAGGCCGACGTGGACGCCGAGGCCGCCGTGGTGGTGACCGACGCCGCGGTCGCGGCCTCGGCCTAGCCGCGCGGATCGGTTACTCTCGCTGTCGTGCTCGCACCCGAGCGGCGGACGCGCGCCGATATTCTCACCGCTGTCGCGATCGCCGCTCTGGTGGCGATCGCGGCAGCGGTTGTGGTGCTGACCAGCGATGTGCGCGGCACCCACGCGCAATCCGCGAACCACACCCTCACCCCGCCGCCGGCGGCCGACTCGGTGCCCGCGCAGGTCAAGGAGCTGTGGCACGCCCCGGACGGCGCGGCCATGCGCTCGCTGACGGTGGGCGCGGTGGCCGTCACCGCCGATGACGGCACCGTCACCGGGCGGGATGCCCGCACCGGCGACGAGGTCTGGAAGTACCAGCGGGACATGCCGTTGTGCGCGGTGGAGGTCCAGTTCGGGACGGTCATCGCCACCTACCGGGATCAGCGCGGCTGTAGTCAGACCACCCTGCTCAACGCCGAGACCGGGACCCGGGTGGCGGCGCGGTCCAGCTACATGGACAAGCGGATCACCCTGGCCCCGGACGGCACCTATGTGCTCGCGCTGGGCGACGACCGCCTGGAGATGTGGCGCTCGGATCTGGTCCGCACCCTCGAATACGGCTACGTGGACGCCCCGGTGAATCCGCACACCCAGCCGCGCACCGACTGCCGGCTGCTCTCGGCGGGCTCGGCGCCCAGCCGGGTGGCGGTGCTGGAACGCTGCCCCAAGGACCCCGCCGACCGGCTGTCCATCCTCAATCCCGCGCCCAAGGACGGCACGGTGCCGGAGGAGTACAGCACGCACGTGCTCAACGAGCCCGGCGGCGCGGTGGACAGGGCGCGCGTGATCGCGGTGTCCGACACCCGGACCGCGCTCTACCTCCCCGCCACGCCGACCACCCCGCCGGTGCTGACCATCTATGACGTCAGCGGCAATCTGCTTGCCACCCACCAGGTTCCGGCCTTCACGGACACCGCCATGGTGGCGCGGCTGTCCACCGGTTTCTTCGTCTTCACCGGCGACAGCCTGATCGCCCTCAACCCCACCACCCTCGACCCCCAGTGGGGCGCCCAGCACGTGCTCGGCACCCCGGCGCTGATGGCCGGCCAGTTGGTGGCCCCGGTCCCGGACGGCCTGGCCGTCCTGGATCCCGGCACCGGCGCGCAGGTCTCGCGAATCCCGCTGCAGCGCAGCGACTATCACAACGAGCCCATCGGGCTGAGCGTCTCGGGCAACGTCTTCCTGGAGCGCCGGGGCACCCAGGTGTACGGCGTCGGCGCGGCCGCCTGACCCGGCCGCCCACGGGTGCCCGATTCCGACGGGTCGCTGCGGCCCGCTAGGTATTCGGGGAGGCGGTGGAGCATGATCGAATTCATGAGTGGTGGCGAATTCCGGTTGGTAGTGCTGCGACACGGGGAGACGGCCTGGTCGGCCGCGCGCCGCCACACCGGCCGCACCGATGTGCCCCTCACCGAGATCGGCGAGGCCCAGGCCCGGGCCGCCGGAAAACTGCTGTACGACATGGAATTGCGGAATCCGCTGGTGCTGAGCAGCCCCCGGCAGCGCGCGCTGCGCACCGCGGCGCTGGCCGGGCTGCCCGGCGTCATCGTCGACGACGATCTGGTGGAGTGGGACTACGGCGAATACGAGGGCCTCACCACGCCCGAGATCCAGCGGATGTCGCCCGGCTGGACCATCTGGACCGGCGAGACCCCCGAGGGCGAGACCGCCGAGCACGTCCGCAAGCGCGCCGACCACGTGCTGGCCACCGTCATTCCCGAGCTGGCCACCCGCGATGTGGTGCTGGTCGGCCACGGCCACTTCTCGCGCGCGCTCATCGCCCGCTGGGCCGAGTTCGAGGTGATCGAAGGCCGCCGATTCTTCCTGTCCACCGCCGCGGTTACGGTGCTGGGACACGATCACCAGGCTCGAACCGTGCTCGCGCACAATCTGGTTCCGCCGCTCAACCCGTAGGAAGGGGCCGCCGAATGATTCGCCGCGCCACCCCCGCCGACATCCCGGCGCTCGTCCAGCTCGTCCACGATCTGGCCGAGTACGAGAAGGCCGCCGACGAGTGCACCCTCACCGCGGCCCAGCTCGAGACGGCCCTGTTCGGGCCGCAGCCCGCGCTGTACGCCCATGTGGCCGAGACGGATCACGGCGTGGTGGGCTGCGCCATCTGGTTCCTGAACTTCTCCACCTGGAAGGGCGTGCACGGGGTCTATCTGGAGGATCTCTACGTCAAGCCGGAGGTCCGCGGCCGCGGGCTGGGCAAGAGCCTGCTCGCGACGCTGGCCCGCGAGGCCGTCGAGCAGGGGTACGCCCGCGTGGACTGGTCGGTGCTCACCTGGAACACCCCGAGCATCGACTTCTACGAATCCATCGGGGCCGAGCACCAGCACGAGTGGACCGGCTACCGCCTGCGCGGCGCGGCCCTGGCCCGCCTGGCGACGCACGCGGACGACTGAATTCGCCGCGGCATCCGAATTCGCCGCAGCATCGCTGGAAAGCGCTCGCTCACCCGAGTGGTGGGCGAGCGTCCGAAAACCCGCTCACGGGCCACTGAGCAACGATTACGGCGACTCTGCGCAAACCGCCGCGGCTATTCCTCGACGGAGCCGTAGCCCGCGGCCATCCACCGATTCGAGGCCGGAGCGAACAGCGCACCCAGCGCACCCAGCGCCAGCAATCCCAGCGGCGCCCCGAACTCGGGCCGGTCCGAGGTGAACATGTAGTACGCGACACCCAGCAGCAGCAGCTGGGTCAGCGTGGCGATGGCCCGCCCCCACCGCTTCCCGCGCATCAGCCCGATCCCCGCGGCCAGCACCGCGCCGCCCAGGATGGCCGCGTACCCGGCGGTGAGATAGCTGTTCTTGGGGCTCTGCGCCGACCCGTTCACGCCGACGATGATCAGCACGACCATCGCGACCAGGCCCAGCGCGCCCTCCAGCGCGACCAGCGCGCCCGCCACGCGCACCGTCCCCGGCACCACGTCGCTCTCGCCCGCGGGCTTGTTCTCGCCGTTGTTCTGCTCAGCCACCCGCCCAGCCTACGGTGCCAGATTTGCCCCTCCGCTTCGCTCCGGGGCGGATTCGCGGCCCCGAGGTCTCGATTCTTCCCTCCCCCGCTTCGCTCCCCCGCTCCAAGGCGGAGGTCTATTCCAGCCGCAGTCCAGAATCGAGACGGCCGCGAATCATCGAGGCCGTCAACCGAAGCCGTGATCGCGAGTGCTGCGCTCACTTTGAGCCCAGTAGGCTGCTTTGTGTGCGGACCCTGCTTATCGTGAACCCGAATGCCACTTCGACCACTCGGTCCACTCGCGATCTGCTCGCTCACGCACTGGAAAGCCGCACCCAGCTGACCGTTCGCCACACCGAGCACCGAGGGCACGCCGCCGAGCTGGCGCGCTGGGCCGCCGACACCCGGATGGACCTGATCGTGGTGCACGGCGGGGACGGCACGGTGAACGAGACCGTCAACGGTTTCCTCCCGCTGCCGGGTGAGCCGCAGCGGGAGTGGCTGCCGCGGCTCGGCGTCATCCCGGGCGGTTCGGCGAATGTGTTCGCGCGCTCGCTGGGCATCGAACCGGATCCGGTGACCGCCACCAATCAGCTCATCGATCTGTTGGCCGATGACGCGGACCGCCGTATCGGGCTCGGCGTCGCCGACGATCGCTGGTTCCTCTTCAGCGCCGGTGTCGGGCTCGACGCGGATGTGTGCGAGGCCATCGACGCCAAGCGCGCGGATGGCAAAACCGCGACGCCCGCGCGCTATCTGCGCACCACGGTCCGGCAGTTCTTTCGCGCCAAACGGCATGCCCCGCAAGTGCGTCTCGACATTCCAGGTAACGAACCGGTCACGGATGTGCATTACGCATTCGTGACGAATGCCAGTCCCTGGACTTATCTCGACAACACGCCCGTGGTCACCAACCCGGGGACCACATTCGAATCGGGTCTCGGAGTGTTTGCCATGCGCACGATGGGCGTGCTGCCCACCCTGCTGGTCGCCCGGCAGTTGCTTGCAGCCCATGGAGATCCCAAGAGCCGCACCTTGTTTCGCGATGACGACGTGCCGGCCGTGACCGTCACCGCGGCCGAACCGATCGGCTTGCAAATCGACGGCGACTTCATCGGACGCCGCAACATGGTGAATTTCACAGCCGTCCCGGATATCCTCGATGTGGTCGCGCCGAAGCCCTAGCCGGTTCGACACGCCCTAGAAACATCGCGGTTGCGCTGCGAAAACTGGCTCAACCGAGTACAAATGACACGGCGGATCCCCATGTAGGGGTCTTACAGCGTGAGCTTCCCCACGGTGCACCGGGTATCTATTGACATCTACGGTGTTCGTGAAAGCATTCACAAGCAACCGTGCGGAAACATTCGAGTCGCACAAGTGAACGGACCACAAACCCAAGGGGCAGCGCCGTGCGCGCCCTAGCAAAGGAGCAGAGGAATGGACTGGCGCCACAAGGCCATCTGTCGCGACGAGGACCCCGAGCTGTTCTTCCCGGTGGGTAACAGTGGTCCGGCGCTCGCGCAGATTGCCGATGCCAAGCTGGTCTGCGCTCGCTGCCCCGTCACCGCTGACTGCCTTTCCTGGGCCCTGAAGTCGGGCCAGGATGCCGGCGTGTGGGGTGGTATGAGCGAAGACGAGCGTCGCGCGCTGAAGCGCCGCAACGCGCGTACGCGTACCCGCACCGTCGTCTAACCAGCTAGGCGACAGGCGTTACGGCCGACCCCAGCCTCGCGGCCGCAACGCAATTCGGCCCGGCACCAATTCAGGTGCCGGGCTTCAGTGTGTAAAGGGGCCGGCCCGAGTCTGATCACGAGAGGAATTCCCGTTCAACGGGATTGACTCTTCGAACGAAAGTTCGGGCGCAGAATTTTCACTACGCCCGAACTCGTGCGCCGCGCAATATGTTTCAGCGAGCGGAGCGACGGCCGAGGGGAACTCGCAGCACCGCGTCGGTACCGACATCGGCGCCGGGATGAAGTCCGATGGACCCGCCCAATTCCGCCGTCACGAGAGTGCGGACGATTTGCAGGCCCAACCGGTCGGAGGCTTCCAGGCTGAATCCGTCGGGCAGGCCGCGGCCGTCGTCGCTGATGATGACGTCGAGCCAGCGCGCCGAACGCTCGGAACGGATTGTGACAGTACCGTTCTCGCCGGCGTCGAAGGCGTGCTCGATGGCGTTCTGCACCAGCTCGGTCAGCACCATGACCAGCGGCGTCGCCCGTTCGGCGGAGAAGACGCCGAGCGATCCGGCGCGGCGCACCTTGATGCGGGCGGTGTGCACGGTCGCCACATCGGCCATGATCGGCAGCAGGCGGTCCACCACCTCGTCCAGATCGACCTCTTCGTCGACCGACATGGACAGCATTTCGTGCACCGAGGCGATCGAGGTGACCCGGCGGACCGATTCGGTCAGGGCCAGGCGGGCCTCCTCGTTCTCGGTGCGGCGGGCCTGCAGCCGCAACAGCGCGGCCACCGTCTGGAGGTTGTTCTTCACCCGGTGGTGGATCTCGCGAATCGTGGCGTCCTTGGACAGCAGCGCGCGGTCGCGCCGCTTCACCTCGGTGACATCGCGGACCAGCACCGCGGCCCCGGCGAGTTCCCCGTGCGGGCGCAGCACCAGGGTGCGCAGCAGCACGGTCGCCCCGCGCGCCTCGACTTCCATTCGGCGCCCGGCCTTTCCGGCCAGGGCCGCCTGGATGTCGCCGACGACTTCCTGCGCGTCGAACGGATCGGTGATCAGCGAGCGGGTGGTCAGCGCCAGATCCTGGCCGACCAGGTCGTTCTGCAAACCCATGCGGTGATAGGCCGACAGGGCGTTGGGGCTGGCGTAGACGACGGTGCCCTCGGTGTCGAGGCGGATGAAACCGTCGCCCGCGCGGGGGCTGGAGTGCGCGCCGGTGCGGTCCTCGAGCGCGGGCCAGGTGCCGTCGGCGACCATCTGGCACAGGTCGTCCGCACAGGACATGTAGGCGATCTCGAGGCTGGAGCGCATCTTGCGACGCTGGGTATCGGTGTCACGGCCGAGCACGGCGATGATGTCGTCACCGACCCGCACCGGAATCGCCTCGCGCATGGCGTGCACGGGATGCGGGTGATAGACGCCGGTGAGGGCGGTATCGGTTTCGGTCCGAGCGATATCGGCGGTCAGCAGGGCCTCGAACACCTGCGGATTCGCCTCCTTGGTGGCGAGGGTGCCGACCAGATCCTCGAGGTGCACGGTAGGCGCGGTGGTGGGGCGGCACTGGGCGACGCACACCACCTCCGCGCCGGCACTGACCGGGCCCGTGCCCACCCAGAGCAGCAGATCCGCGAAGGACAGATCCGCCAGCAACTGCCAGTCCCCCACCACCCGCTGCAAATGGTCGACGGCCGCACCCGGTAGATCGGTGTGCTCGGCCAGTAGCTCACTCAGTGTCGACATTCACCACGCTCCTCTGTTCCCACGTCGCGTGTATGTTCCCACGCGACGCGGCAAGGGCGCCTCAGGAGCAGGTCGGGGGCTCGTCGCTCAGGAGATGACGGCGATCAGGTCACCCTGCTGCAGCACCTGGCCGGGGCTGACGTGGATGGAGGCGACGGTGCCCTCGATCTCGGAGATGACGGGGATCTCCATCTTCATCGACTCCAGCAGGACCAGGGTCTGGTCGACGCTGACCTTGTCGCCGACAGCGACCTCGATGTTCAGCACAGTCGACACCATCTCGGCCTTCACTTCCTCAGCCATGTACACCTCTCGCGTTCGCGTTGACCCGTAGCCCCTGAAGGTACAGCCAACCACACATGAAAGAATGACGGCCGACTGAAGGGAGATTACCTATGGGTAAGCGTGGACGTAAGAAGCGTGGCCGCAAGAAGAATGCCGCCAACCACGGCAAGCGGCCGAACGCCTGAGCCGTAGCGAAAAGCTCGAAAACTGCTGAGCGGCACCACTTCCCACTGGGAAGGGTGCCGCTTAGCTGTGTCCAGGTAGGTCCCTATTCCGCGGATTCGATCCGGGTCTCGACCCGCGTGTAGCTGGTCCTGATCTCCATCGTCAGGCGCTGGCGCAGGGAATCCGGTGCGCGGTCGCCGCCGCATTTGCGATTCAGCAGCGACTTCAGCTTCTCCTCCAGGCCGTAGGCCTCGATGCACGGCGAGCAACGGTCGATGTGCTCACGCAACCGTGCCTTCACGGTGTCGTCGCACTCGTTGTCCAGGAGCAGCCAGACATCGGCGAGCACCGCCGAGCAGTCCAGTTCTTCCATCTCGTCGCTCACTGGGTTACCTCCTCACGCGCCGCATCGCTGCTCGACCGATTGAATCCACGTTCCCGCGCCACGTCGGCGAGCAGGCCCTTGAGCTGCTTGCGGCCACGGTGCAGACGGGACATGACGGTACCGATGGGAGTTCCCATGATCTCGGCGATTTCCTTGTAGGGGAAGCCCTCCACGTCGGCGTAGTACACCGCCATCCGGAACTCCTCGGGAAGCGACTGCAGAGCGGCCTTGATGTCGTCGTCCGGCAGCGCCTCGAGGGCTTCCATCTCCGCGGAGCGCAGACCGGTGGAGGTGTGCTCGGCGGTGGAGGCCAGCTGCCAGTCGGTGATCTCGTCGGTCGGATACTGCGCGGGCTGGCGCTGCTTCTTCCGATACGAGTTGATGTAGGTATTGGTGAGGATGCGGTACAGCCACGCCCGCAGGTTGGTGCCCTCGCGGAACGAGCGGAACCCCTGGTAGGCCTTGGCGAAGGTCTCCTGCACCAGATCCTCGGCATCGGCCGGGTTGCGAGTCATGCGCAACGCCGCCCCGTAGAGCTGGTCCAGCAGCGGGAGCGCGTCACGCTCGAATCGCGCGGCCAGTTCCGCCGCGGATTCGGTACTCCTGGCACCGGATTCACTCACCTCGTCATAGTCGACCGCTTGATCGTCGCCGGCGTCGATGCGCTCGCTGTCCGCGTCGTCATCACGCTGGCGATCGACCATGTCGTCGTCGCTCGTCACGCTAATCCCTTCGATCGCCGTAGCACTTGAATCTACCGCGAACAGGGATTCGGCCAGGAAACCGGCCGGGGGCGCGACCTCGGCGGCCCCCCTGCGGAACAGCAGCGGCCCGGTCCGCACCGGGGGCTCTTCGACCAGAACGGTCACCGACTCCTCCTTGGATGAATGGGATGCGTGCGCCCGCGAACCGTGGGCCCTGCGGTTGCTGTGAAGCGCGTATCGCGTGCAACAGGTGTGACGCTCACCCTGTTCCCAGCACCGGAAACCGGTTGCGTCCGCTGGATAGGGTGAGCCCATGGCTGCAGCTCCGACCCCGGCGATCAAGGCTCTGATGCAGGCGAAGGTGGACCACCGGGTGCACTCGTATGCCCATGACCCGCGCAGTGATTCGTACGGGGCGGAGGCGGTGGAGGCGCTCGCGAGCGAGCTCGGGGTTACCGCCGGGCAGATCTTCAAGACGCTGGTGATCGAACTGGGGTCGGGCGGGCTGGCGGTGGCGGTATTGCCGGTGCCGACCACGCTGTCGCTGAAGGCGGCGGCCGCGGCGCTGGGCGGCGGCAAGGCCGCCATGGCCGACAAGGCCAAGGCGGAGCGGACGACCGGGTATGTGCTGGGCGGGATTTCGCCGCTGGGGCAGAAGAAGCGGCTGCCGACCGTCGTCGACGAGTCGGCGCTGGAGTGGGATCGGGTGCTGTGCAGCGCGGGTAAGCGCGGGCTGGAGATCGAGCTCGCCCCGGCGGATCTGGTCCGGCTCACGGGAGCGGTGACGGCCGCGGTCGCAGTGGCCTGACCTGCCCAAGAGGGGCGAATTGTCCGATTCTCCCGTGAGCGGAGACACAACCTCCGGAAAAAGCTTGCCAAGGGACAACTATGTCGGAATACTTGCGCCGTACAACTAGTTGACGCATACAAGCAGTTGACCGACGCAAGGAGGTGAGACCGACCGTGACCGACGATGACCCGGCGACTACCCCCACCGACATCGACGACGGCCTTGTCGACGCCATCGCCTACGAGATCGCCCGGCTCACCAAACTGCGCGACCGCACCAATGCGCAGGTCGCGTCCATGACCCAGGGCGAGATCGAACCGGCCGCGTTCAGCATCCTGTTCCAGCTGATCCACGACGGCCCGAAACGCTCGGGCGCGCTGGCCGAGGCCCTCTATTCCGACGCCTCGACCATCAGCCGGCAGGTCGCGAGCCTGGTCAAGCGCGGACTCATCGAGCGCCGCGCGGATCCGGCCGACGGCCGGGTCAGCGTCCTCGACGTGACCGACACCGGCCGCACCGTGGCCGCCCAGATCCGGGCCCGCCGCAACGACTCGCTGCGCCACATGCTGGTCGGCTGGGATCCCGATGAACGGGAGACCTTCGCCGCCCTGCTGCGGCGCTTCGTCGACGGCTACGAGGAGACCCGGCAGCGCATGCTGGCCGACATCGCGGCCCACAAAGACCTTCAGTCCTATTACGCACCCGCGGAGAGCAATTCGTGACTACACAAACGGAAGTGGCGGAGCCGGAACTCAATTCGGCCGGCTTCACCCACAAGCAGATCCTGGTCATCATGAGCGGCCTGATCATGGGCATGCTGCTGGCGGCCCTGGATCAGACCATCGTGTCGACCTCCATCCGCACCATCGCCGATGAGCTGCACGGCTATTCGGCGCAGGCGTGGGTGACCACCGCCTACCTGATCACCTCGACCCTGGCGACGCCGCTCTACGGCAAGCTCTCGGACATGTACGGCCGCAAGCCGTTCTACCTGGCCGCCATCTCCATCTTCGTGGTCGGCTCCCTGGCCTGTTCCATGGCGACCTCCATGTACGAGCTGGCCGCCTTCCGGGCCTTCCAGGGCCTGGGCGCGGGCGGGCTGATGTCGCTGGCGCTGACCATCATGGGCGACATCGTGTCCCCGCGGGAGCGCGCCCGCTACCAGGGCTACTTCCTGGCCGTGTTCGGCACCTCCAGCGTGGTCGGCCCGGTCGTCGGCGGCATCCTGTCGGGCACCGACCAGATCCTGGGCGTCACCGGCTGGCGCTGGGTGTTCCTGGTGAACGTGCCGGTCGGCATCATCGCGCTGGCCGTGGTGACCCGCGTGCTCAAGCTGCCCAAGCGCCCCGTCACCAAGGTGCCGATCGACTGGATGGGCATCTCGGCGCTGATCGTCGGCCTGGTGCCGCTGCTGGTGGTCGCCGAGCAGGGCCGCGAATGGGGCTGGACCAGCAGCCATGCCATCCTCTGCTACGCGCTGGGCGCGATCGGCGTGCTGTCCTTCATCGCGATCGAGGCCAAGCAGGGCGACGCGGCGCTGATCCCGCTGCGCATGTTCAAGAACTCCACCTTCGCCCTCGGCGTGGTCATCTCGGTGGTGGTCGGTGCAGCCATGTTCGGCGGCATCACCCTGCTGCCGCAGTACCTGCAGGTGGTCCAGGGCGCGAGCCCGACCAAGGCGGGTCTGCTGATGCTGCCGCTGGTGGCGGGCATGATGACCGGCTCGATCCTGGCCGGCCAGCTGATCGCCCGGACCGGGCGGTACAAGTACTTCCCGCCGGTGGGCGCGGCGCTGCTGACCTCCGGCCTGTTCCTGCTGCACCTGGTGTCGGCCGACACCGAGCTGTGGGTCGTCATGATCTTCATGGCCATCACCGGCTTCGGCCTCGGCAACCTGATGCAGCCGCTGACCCTGGCGCTGCAGAACGCGTTGCCGCCCAAGGACATGGGCGTGTCCACCGCGGCCGCGACCTTCTTCCGGCAGATCGGTGGCACCCTGGGCGTGGCGGTGTTCCTGTCGGTGCTGTTCACCCAGCTGGCTCCGAACATCACCACCTCGCTGGAGAGTGTCCGGGGCGACCAGGCCTACACGCAGGCCGCCACGGACGCGGTGAAGGGCCCCGACTCGGTCGACAAGAAGGTCGTCCTCGGCCTGTCGAACCAGGAGACCGCGCCGGCGGTCGTGGGCCAGGTGCTCAACGACAGCTCGGTGATCCAGCAGCTGAATCCGACGCTGGCGCACCCTTTCAAGGAGGGCTTCGCCAAGTCCATGGACCGGGTGTTCCTGTCGGCCACCTTCGTGGCGCTGCTCGGATTCATCCTGGTGCTGTTCTGGAAGGAGGTGCCGCTGCGCAGCGCAGGTGGCATCCAGGCCAGAAAGGAAGCCGTCGAGGCGGCGGACGCCGCGGCGGTCTGATCGGCCGGACGACAATCGAATCGGCAATGCCCCCGACGCGGAGACGCGGCGGGGGCATTGCCCTTTCACAATTCGGCCGAATTTCTGTGAGTTACTTGGGAGCGCGCAGTGAGCTTGTTGTGAACCTTTTGTCCGCAAGGTCCTATACGAACCCGAGGATGTGATGCGGTTTATGTCTCACCATCGGCGAATTCGCACGGCCGTCGCCGCCGGAGCGCTGGTACTGGCACTGGGATCCGCCCCGCTGACGATCGCGCTCGCGACGGCCGCGCCGGTGCACGCCGCTCCGGTCAATCCGAGCTTCCCCGACCCGGGCGGCCCGGGCGGCGGGCAGCCGCAGAAGAAGGACGAGCGCATCGACAAGGCGGAGAAGCTCGGCGGCAACATCATCACCAGGATGATCGACTCGATGGCCGACACCCTGAAGTGCACGCTCAATATCGGGCTGCCGACCGTGAAGTGCGGTTGAGACGAACCCTCCAAGCTCCCGTGCCCCGCTGCGTTCCGCAGCGGGGCACAGTGCTGGAACGGGAAAGAAGACGGTCAGATCAGGCTGATCTGAACGGCCTGTTCGTCCACCTGCGCCAGCAGTTCGGGACCGTTGTTCTTGACACTGTTGACCAGCGACGGCACTTCGCGCACCAGAATGTCCGAAACCGCTGCGGGGTAAGGCGTTTCCAGCAGCGATTCGGGAGCGGGGTGGTCCGGGTCCAGCCACGCGTCCCAGTGCTCGCGCGGCATCGGCAGGGGCATGCGGTCGTGGACCTTGGTCAGATCGCCGACCGCATCGGTGGTCAGGATCGTGCAGGACAGCAGGGGCTGCGCCTCGTCGCCTTGACTGCGGTCACGCCAGACCGACCAGAGACCCGCCATATAGAGGCGTCCCCCGTCGGCGCGGGACATGAAATACGGCCGCTTGACGGCCTTTCCGAACGCGTCGGCCTCGGTGACCCACTCGTACCAGCCGTCCATGGGCACCAGGCAGCGGCGCTTCTTCACCGCATCACGGAAGGAAGCGGTGGTGGCGGCCTTGTCGGCGCGGGCATTGAACAGCGGTTTGCCCTTCACCGGGATTCCGGGCTCGGCGGCCTTGGTCCAGGGCGGGATCAGACCCCAGCGCATGGCCCGGATGCGCAGGGTGGCCGGGTCCTCCGGGTGGTCGCGGTCGTGGCGTTCGACGACCGTGAGCACCTTATTGGTGGGAGCCACGTTGTAATTCGGATCGAAGCCCTGGTCGCCGGTCTCGTCGATAGCGTCGAGCTCGACGGCCAGCTTCGCGGGATTCGTCGTGGTCGCGTATCTACCGCACATGACGACCATGCTGCCATCGGGTGCCGACAGCCACCAGAAGTGAATCGCCCGCGATGTGATGGCAATTGACATCACTTGGACGGTATGAGACGTTCGTCTCATCACACTCTCATCAAGGGACGCCGCCAATCATGACTGCAACCGAAACCGCCCCGCTCGATCAGGCCGACACGCTGACTTCGGTCAACCCTGCCACCGGCGAGGCCCTCGCCACCTACAAGATCGATGATGAGGCGGCGGTGCGCGCGGCCGTCGCCAAGGCCCGGACCGCCGCCGCCACCTGGGGTGCGCTGACCTACGCCGAGCGCAAGAAGCACATTCTGCGCTGGGGCAGCAAGCTGGTCGAGAAGTCCGACGAGCTCAGCGAGCTCATCCACGCCGAGAACGGCAAACCCCTCGACGACGCCTTCCTCGAGCTCATGCTGGCCCTCGAGCACATCAAGTGGGCCGCCTCCAATGCCGAGAAGGTGCTCAAGCCCAAGAAGGTCGCGCCCGGCGCGTTCATGGCCAATTTCGCCGCCCACCTGGAGTACCGCCCGCTCGGCGTGGTCGGCGTGATCGGGCCGTGGAACTACCCGATCTACACCCCGAACGGCTCCATCGCCTACGCACTGGCCGCCGGCAACTGCGTGGTCTTCAAGCCGAGCGAATTCTCCACCGGCATCGGCAATTTCGTGGCCAAGGCGTTCGCCGAGGCGAATCCGGAACTGCCGGACGGCGTCTTCATCACCATCAACGGCTACGGCGCGACCGGTGCGGCGCTGGTCAAGTCCGGCGTCGACAAGCTGGCCTTCACCGGATCCACCGCGACCGGCAAGAAGATCATGGCCTCCGCCGCCGAGACCCTCACCCCGGTGCTGCTGGAGTGCGGCGGCAAGGACGCGGTGATCGTGGCCGCGGACGCCGACGTCAAGGCCGCCGCCGACGCGGTCGCCTGGGGCGCCACCGCCAACTCCGGCCAGACCTGCGCGGGCGTGGAGCGGGTGTACGTGGACAAGGCGGTCGCCGACGAGTTCGTCGCCGAGGTCAAGCGCATCCTCACCGACATCAAGCCGGGTTCGGACAGCAAGGCCTCCTACGGTCCGATGACCATGCCCAGCCAGGTCGACATCGTGCGCCGGCACATCGACGACGCGCTCAAGAACGGCGGCAAGGCCGTGCTGGGCGGGCCCGAATCGGTCAAGGGGCCCTTCATCGAACCGGTCGTGCTGGTCGACGTGGACGAGTCCTCGGATGCGGTGTGCGAGGAGACCTTCGGGCCGACCGTCACCATCCGCACCGTCAACGGCGTCGACGAGGCCGTGGAGCTGACCAACAAGAGCAAGTACGGGCTCGGGTCGGCGGTGTACTCGAAGAACCAGGGCATGGAGATCGCCCGGCGCCTCCAGGTCGGCTGCACCTCGGTGAACTCGGTGCTGTCCTACGCGGCGATCTCGGGGCTGCCGTTCGGTGGCGTGCGCGACTCCGGCATCGGCCGCATCCACGGTGCGCCGGGCCTGCTGGAATTCTCGCGTCCGCACTCGATCGCGGTGCAGCGCTTCGCGATTCCCGGCATGGCGCTGCTGTCCTACACCCGCACCGACCGGACCATGAAGCTGCTGCGCAAGATCGTGCCGCTGATTCACGGGCGCGCCAAGTAGGGAGAGCCGACCCCGGGACTCTCAGGGATAGCCGGTCTCCGTACGGAGACCGGCATTTCGCGTTCAAGGAGCCGGTGGCAAGGGCGTGGGGGCGAAGAACTCCTCGAGCGGGGTGGGACCGGTGTAGCGCTGACAGTTGCAGCGCGCCCAGGCCTTGAGACCGACGCCGGTCTTACGGAACGTCTCGGCGTGGCAATGACCCGCTTCGCGGTCGTGCAGGGCGAGGTCGTGGCCACAGCCGCAGACGGCCGGGCCGGCCGCGGCGCCGGCCTTGCTGCGGCGGGAGCCGAATCGGCCCGCGAGCCAGCCGCCGCCGACGAGCGCGCCACCGATTACGAGGCTGAGGGGATCGATCACCCGACCAGCATACGTACTCATATACGTATACGTCTAGGCTCGTCCACGCCCGACGGAACGACCGATCTGGCGAGTCCCGGGGTAACTCATCGGGCACGGGCTCAGTCGGGCACGGCACCCGACCGCCGGTCCGCGACGCAAGTCCCGGGAGAATTATCGGTCGGCGAAAAGGCTCGGGGAGGCGGGAGTGCGAAGATGGCCTTGTGACTTTTTGGCCCGCGCCCCACGTCCGAATTCCCGTCCACGCGACCGTGACCCTGCCCGGGTCCAAATCCATTACCAATCGGGCGCTGATCCTCGCCGCGCTGGCGGATCGGCCGTCCACCATCACCGGCGCGCTGCGCAGCCGGGATACCAACCTCATGATCGCGGCGTTGCGGGCCATGGGCACCGGCATCGAAGGCGAGGGCGAGACCCTCACCGTCACCCCGCCCGCCGAGTTCACCAGCGCCATGGTCGATTGCGGGCTCGCGGGCACCGTCATGCGCTTCCTGCCGCCGGTCGCGGCGCTGGCGCGCGGCGATGTCGCCTTCGACGGCGACGAGCAGGCGCGGATGCGGCCGCTCGGCACGATCCTGGACGCGCTGCGCGCACTGGGCCTCGACATCGACGGCAACCAGCTGCCGTTCGTGGTGCACGGCATGGGCGCACTGCGCGGCGGGCCGGTCACCATCGACGCCTCGAGCTCCTCGCAGTTCGTGTCCGGGCTGCTGCTGTCGGCGGCGCGGTTCGAGCAGGGCGTCACCGTGAACCACGACGGCGCGGCGCTGCCGTCCATGCCGCATATCGAGATGACCGTGGAGATGCTGCGGCGGGCCGATGTTCGCGTGGACGCGCCCAACGATCCGCGCAAGGCGCAGACCTGGACCGTGGCCCCCGGCCCGATCCGGGCGGTGGACTGGGAGGTCGAGCCGGACCTGTCCAATGCCACCCCGTTCCTGGCGGCGGCGGCCGTCACCGGCGGCGAGGTGAGCATTCCGCACTGGCCGCGGCTCACCACCCAGCCGGGCGACGTGATCCGGGAGATCCTGGTGCGCATGGGCGCCGAGGCGCGCTTCTTCGACAGCGTGCTCACCGTGCGCGGGCCCGAGCGCCTGGCCGGCATCGACATCGACCTGCACGACGTGGGCGAGCTGACCCCGACCGTGGCCGCCCTTGCGGCACTGGCGGATTCGCCGTCCCGGCTGCGCGGCATCGCGCACCTGCGCGGGCACGAGACCGACCGGTTGGCCGCACTCGCCACCGAGATCAACCGGCTGGGCGGCAAGGTCACCGAGACCGAGGACGGGCTGGCCATCGTGCCCAGTCCGCTCACCGGCGGGCAGTGGCGCTCCTACGCCGACCACCGGATGGCCACCGCCGGCGCGATCATCGGCCTGGTGACGCCGGGTGTGGAGATCGAGGACATCGGCACCACCGCCAAGACGCTGCCGAACTTCGTCGACCTCTGGGACAGCATGCTCGGCTCGTCGGGAGCAGACCACTGAGGCGGCGCGAGTACGACGAGTCCGATGTCCGGGTACGCCCGGGCAAGGGCTCGCGTCCGCGCACCAAGACCCGGCCGCAGCACCTGGATGCCGAAGCGGCCATGGTGGTTTCGGTGGACCGCGGCCGCTGGGGGTGCGTGCTGGACGGGGATCCGGACCGGCCGCTGACGGCCATGCGGGCGCGCGAGCTCGGCCGGACGCCGATCGTGGTCGGCGATCAGGTGGACGTGGTCGGCGACCTGTCCGGCAAGCCCGACACCCTGGCCCGCATCGTGCGGGTGGTCGATCGGCGAACGGTCTTGCGCCGCACCGCCGATGACACCGATCCGTTCGAGCGCGTGGTGGTGGCCAATGCCGAGCAGCTGTTCATCGTGGTGGCGCTGGCCGATCCGCCACCGCGCACCGGATTCGTGGAGCGGGCCATGGTGGCGGCGTATGTCGGTGGGCTGCAACCGATTCTGTGCCTGACCAAGCACGATCTGGCCGCCGACTCCGAATTCGCCTCGGCCTTCGAGGATTTGGATCTGACCATCGTCTACGGCGGCATCGAGGACCCGCTGGAGCCGGTGCTGGACCTGCTGGACGACAGGCTGACCGCGCTCATCGGGCACTCCGGGGTGGGCAAGTCGACCCTGGTGAACCGGCTGGTTCCGGAGGCGGAGCGCGCCGTCGGTGAGGTGTCCGGGGTCGGCAAGGGGCGGCACACCTCGACCCAGTCGGTGGCACTGCCGCTGCCCGACGGCGGCTGGGTCGTCGACACGCCCGGCGTGCGCTCGTTCGGCCTGGCACACATCACCCCCGACGACGTCATCCAGGCGTTCTCCGATCTGGCCGACGCCATCGAGAACTGCCCACGCGGCTGCACCCACCTGGGCCCGCCCGCCGACCCGGAGTGCGCGCTCGACGAACTGCCCGGCAAGGAGCTCCGGGTGGCGGCCATCCGCCGCCTGCTCACCGCCCTCAATTCGAACGATCCGTGGTTCCGGGGCAGTAGCGACACCTGAAGCTAGCCCTGAGTTAGCTGGGAAATCGCCCATTCGATACCTTTTGTGCATAACCGGCACGAAGGGATGGTCATGAGCGAAGAACTTCCCGAGTTGCAGCACGCCAATGGGCAGCGGCACAGCGATGTCCGGCCCGCACCCGACGAGCCCGATAGATCGGGGCGGGAACAGGACGAGTCCGGGCCGCGGGACCAGGACGAGACCCTGGCGCCCGCGCATCCGGACGACCGGTCCCCGGCCGGCGCGCACGATTGGCAGGACGACTGGGATCGGGCGCGCTGGGCGCCCTAGCAACATAATCGGGGCATGGCATTCGCTGAATGGCGGCGCCGGCCCGAGGCGCCCGCCCGCTGGAACCCGCTCCCGCGACTGGGCCGCGGCCTGGCCCGCCGCCGGACCGTCATGCGCATCGCACCGGCGGTGTTCGCGCTCGAACGCTTGACGCGGCGAGTGACGCACGGCCGCAAGGGAATACTCGATGTCGCGGGTCTGCCCGCGCTGCAGCTCACGGTGGCCGGCCGCCGCACCGGCCTGCCGCGCACGGTCAGCCTGCTCTACGTCCCGGACCCGTACGACGAGAAGCGCTTCCTGATCGTTTCGTCGAACTGGGGCCTGCCCGAACAGCCGTCCTGGTCGGCCAATCTGCGCGGCGCCGAACGGGCCGAACTGCTGGTCCGCGGGGAACGGTTCCCGGTCGAGGTGCGGCAGCTGACGGGCGCCGAGCGGGATCGCGCGTGGCGGCGGGCGCTGGAGTTCTGGCCGGGTTACGCGATGGAGCAGCGACTCGCGGGCACTCGCCGTTTCCGGCTGTTCGAGCTCACCCGGACCTGATCCGGAAATTGCTGCTGGACATTAGCTGTCAGCATGCGCGGCAGCCGGAACCACGCCTCAGTGCGGGCGCGTCAGGCGCATGCCATTGTCGAAGTCGATGCCCCGCAGCTCGGAACGGCTGGTGAGACCCAGCTTCTCGAGAATCCGGGACATGTGGTGCCCGACCGTGCGCGGGCTGACGAACAGTTCCGCGCCGATCTCCCGGTTGGTGAGCCCCTGGGCGGCCAGCCGGGCCACCTGGGACTCCTGCGCGGTGAGCGGTGTCGAGCCGGCGCCGGGCTTGGCGCCGGTGCCGGTGAGCTCCAGCTCGGAGCGGGTGCGGGTGGCCCAGGCGGCGGCGCCGATGAGGTCGAAAGCGTCGGCGGCGGCGCGCAATTGCTCGGCGGCGTCGCGGCGGCGGCGGACCCGGCGCAGCCACTTGCCGTAGAGCAGCTGGGTACGGGCGCGGCCGAAGCTGGTATGCCGGGTGTCGCCGACCGCCAGGGCGCGGCGGTAGTAGTGCTCGGCGCGGTCCTCGTCGGCCAGCAGTGCCCGGCAGGAGTAGGCGGTCGTCAGCGCCCAGCGGGCTCGCGTGCGCCGCGTCCAGGCCGCGATCAGCTCTGCGTACTCGGCCGCCTCGTCGAAACGGCCCACGCGGCAGGCGGCCTCGACCGTGTCGAGGGTGGCCAGCCGGGCCAGCGTGGGATGCGCGGCCTCGTGGCCGGGCAGGTACAGCGCGCGCAGGCGGCGATAGGCCGACTCGGCATCCCCGGCGGTCAGCGAGTGGAAGCCGTGATGCCAGTACGCGCCGCCGATCAGCGCCGACACCGCGTGCGGGCGGGCCAGGGCCAGCGCGCGATCCACGCTCTCGGCCACCGTGTCCGCGTCGCCGCGCTGGGCGGCCAGCCGGGCCCGCAGGTTCCAGCACTGGGCCAGGATATTGGCCGCGCCCGCGCCCGCGGCCAGCTCGAACACCTCGGCCAGGGTGCTCTCCCCCGCCTCCCAGTGACCGGTGGCGAACTGCACCACGGCCAGTTGCGGCAGCACGCCGAGCGCGGCCGGCCGGCCGCCCGAATTGCGCAGGCCCCCGGCCACTCTGAGGTACGGCTCCAGCGCCTGCTCGGCCAGACCCCACTCGAGCAACTGCCCGGCCGGCGGCAGCAGATGTGCGGCCGCGATGGGCGAGGGCGCGGCCCCGGCCGCTTCGAGCTGACCGTCCAGCGGCAGGTCCGCGGCGCGGCCCACCGACCAGGCCGCCCGGTCGGCGAGCAGCCGCAGGCCGGCCGCGAGGTCGGCGCCGCCGCCCTGCCATGGCGAATCCGGGCTCACGGCAGCGGTTTCCGGCCTCGCGGCGGATGCGCGGACGGCCTCGGCATCACGCAGCAGCAGGATGTGCGCCTGGGCCGGGTCGCCGGTGACGAATTCCAGCAGGCCGGGCAGGCCCCCGCTGGCCGTGGCGATCGCGGCGGGCGTGGTGCGGGTCTGGGCGAGGGCGAGCAGGCGCTGTGCCGACTCGATATCACCGCCCTCCCAGGCGAATCGGGCCGCACCGGCCAGCCGCACCCCGGCGGTGTCCGGGTCCGGGGTGATGGCCGCGGCGCGGCGCAGCACCGCGGCCGCGGCCAGCGTTCCGGCGCGGGCCCGCACCCGCTCGGCACCGTCGGCGAGCGACTGTGCCAGCGTGGGATTCGGGCCGTCGAGGACGGCGGCCAGCTGCCAGGTGCGCAGGTCGCCGTTCTCGGCGCCGGGCAGGGCATCGGCCAGGGCCAGGTGGACGGTGCGGCGCTCGGCCGTGGACGCGGCGTCGTAGGCCGCGCCGCAGAACAGACGATGCCGCATTTCGACGCGCCCGTCGGTGACCGTGAGCAGCCCGGCCGCCACCGCCGACTCCCAATCCGCCGCGGTGACACCGAGTTCGGTCGCGGCCGTCGCGACCGGGCACAGCGTGCCCCGATCCTCCGCGGCCACCACGGTCAGCAGGGTGCGCACTCGCGGCTCCAGGGCGGCCAGCCGATCGGCGAAGGCGGCACGCAGCCGCGGACCGAAAAGCGCCGGTCCGCAGCCGATTCCGGCGCCGTCCTCGGAGTCGATGGGAAATTCCTGCAGCGCCAGCGGATTGCCGTCGGCCAGCCGCAGCATGCGCGACGCGCGCGGCTCGCCGATGCCGCCGGAGCGCAGGGCCAGCAGCCGTCGCGCGTGCGCCTCGGTCAGCGGTGCGACGGGCAGCACGGGCAGCGGCTGCCACACCGTGGTGGCCGGGCATTCGCGTATCGCGGCCAGCAGCG
This sequence comes from Nocardia sp. NPDC004711, assembly GCF_053601595.1. Taxonomy (NCBI): domain Bacteria; kingdom Bacillati; phylum Actinomycetota; class Actinomycetes; order Mycobacteriales; family Nocardiaceae; genus Nocardia; species Nocardia sp. NPDC004711. Next base: position 47,691 of record NZ_JBSGCB010000034.1, read on the forward strand.
CCACCCGGCCGGCGCCCAGGCGGCGCAGCGCGAAGGTGAGCGCCTGCCCGGTCGCGGCATCCACCCACTGGGCGTCGTCGACGATGAGCAGCAACGGCCGTTCCCGGGCGACCGTCGCCAGCAGTGTCACCAGGGCCGCGCCCACCAGGAAGCGATCGGCCGGCCCGGCGTCCCGGCCGAGGGCCGCGGCCAGGGCCCGCGCCTGCGGGACGGGCAGCGCGGCGACCCGATCGATCAGTGAGAGCAGCAGTTCGTGCAGCGCGCCGAAATCCCGCTCCGATTCGGCGGGAAATCCACGGCAGGTCACCACTCGAAAATCGGTGGCACGTAGCTCGGCATCGCGTAACAGTGCGGTTTTTCCGATTCCCGGTTCACCCCACAAGAGCAATCCCCCGCCGCGACCGGCGCGCGCCTCGCTCAATACGCGAGACAGTTCGGCCTGTTCTCGCTCCCTCCCCTGGAGCACCCGGATATCGCGCACATCGCAAGCTACCTCGATCCCCGAGAGCCGGACAAACTCGACGTCGCCGCCGTCCCATCGACTGAGATCACCTGGGAGATATGCGATTCCGAGTCTTTCAACGATGACCGATACGATGACCGATACAGCGACCGATTTTGATTCGCACCCCGTCGGCTAAAATGCTGCGCGAATTCGATCCAAAATCGGGCGACTCGCCCAATTCGATATCCATTGCATTCCCAGAAGATTGCGTGCTAAACATTCGTCCTCAGCTGAATTTCCGCTGATTCGTTTGATTCCAAAGGAGATTTCATGCGCAAGATCCGTGTTCTGGGTGTGGCCGCCGCTGCCACCGGTCTGCTGTTCGCCGGTGCGGGCCTGGCTGCCGCCGACGGCACCGCCCCGACCACCCCCGCCACGCCGACCACCGGATCGGCCGAGATCCTCACCAACCTCATCAAGGCGCTGATCACCGGTAGCGCCTCCACCCCGGGCACGACCACGACCACCACCACCGGAAACTGATCCGACCGGTTGCCACGCCGTCCCGGATCGACGCCGAAGGGGGTCGCCGATCCCGGCGGCCCGGGGTGCGGACACCGCCGGAAATAGTTAGCCTGCCGAGGTGGAAGACCGTGAGCGCAAGGAATTTTCGCCGCTCCTCGACGACGCCCTCGGGCCCGGCGCGCCCGTCACCCCGGAAGTCCGGATAGGGCGCAACGATCCGGAAGGCGTGCTGCCGGAATGCGTGCGCTGTGGAAAGCCCGCCGCCCTGCACCTGCGGGCGGTGTGGCTTTCCACCCGCGCCGTGCTCGCCGGAGACACCGATGTGGACAACCTGATCCAGGTACACGCCTGCGGAGGCTGCGCGGGCAGCGTGGCCGGGATGATCCTCATCAACTGGGACCCGCGCTACTGGGGCGAGTCGGTCCACCTGGAATGACGCCCAGGAGCGTCACTCCGATACGAGAACTTCAGCGCGGCCGCACAATTCGCATGCCATTGTCGAAATCCACGTCGACCAGATCGGTCCGGCCGCTGAGCCCGAGCTTGCCGAACACCCGCGACAGGTGATGGCCCACCGTGCGCGGGCTCAGGAACAGGTCGGTCCCGATCTCCCGATTGGTCAGGCCCTGCGCCGCCAGCCGCGCGACCCGCAGCTCCTGCGCCGTCAGCACCGAGGTCTCGCCGTGCGCGGTGACCGGTGCGGCCCGGCGGCCGGTCAGCTCGAGCTCCTGCCGGGCGCGCAGCACCCACCGGGCCGCGCCCATGCCCTCGAACGCCTCGGCGGCCGTGCGCAATTGCTCGGCCGCGTCGGCGCGCCGCCGGGCCCGGCGCAGCCACTTGCCGTAGAGCAGCTGGGTGCGGACATGATGCAGATCGTGGCGGGTGCGCCGGACGGCCAGCGCACGCCGGAAGTAGTGGTCGGCGCGATCCCCGGAGCACAGCAGGGCCCGGCAGGTGTAGGCGGCCGAGAGCGCCCAATCCGCGCGGGACCGCACCGCCCAATCCCGGATCTCCCCGTAGTATTCGAGCGCGTCGGCCTGCCGGCCGACCCGGGTGGCGGCCTCCACCAGCTCCACCGCGGCCAGCCGCGCGTAGGTCGGATGCCGGGCGTCGTGCCCCGGCTGGGCCAGGGTCCGCAGCCGCAGGTACGCGGTCTCCGGATCACCGAGGCTCAGCGCGTGGAAGCCCAGATGCCAGTGCGCCGACGCGATGAGCGCATGCGCCCGGCGCGGCCGCGCCAGCGCCAGCACCCGGTCCGCGCTGTCCAGCACCGTATCCGAATCACCGTGCAGCGCGGCGATCTTCGCGCGCAGGGCCCAGCACTGGGCGAGCACGTTCTCCACCCCGCCCGCCGCGGCCAGCTCGAACGCCTCGGCCAGGGTCTGCTCGGCGGCCGCGAACCGGCCATTGGCGAACTGGATGATCGCCAGCTGCGGTAGTAGCGACACCGCGGCGGGCGCCGAACTGCCCCGCAGGTACGCCGCCGCCTGGGTGTACGGCTCCAGGGCCGCGTCGGCCAGCCCCCACAGCAGCACCAGCGGCGCGGGCGGCAGCGGCCGGACCATGGTGTGGAAGCGCGAAATACCCTCCCGCACGGTCATTTCCGCGGGATCCAGATCGAGGACGCCGTGCCCGGCCACCCAGCGCGCGCGTTCGGCGTCGATCCGCAGGTGCGCGGCGGTCTCGGGATCCACCAGCTCGGCATCGCGCAGCAGCAGCCGGCTCGCCCGCTCCGGTTCTCCCGCAACGAATTCCAGTAGCCCGGCCAGCCCGCGCCCGGCCACCGCGGCGCGCTCCGGCCCGAGCCGGGCGGTGGCACGATCGAGCAGGCCGCGCGCGGAGGCGATATCGCCGCCCGCCCAGGCGGATCGACCGGCCGCGGCCAGCCGCTCCCCCGCCCGCTCCGGATCCGGCGTGATGGCGGCGGCCTGCCGCAGCATGGCCGCGGCGGTCATGTGCCCGTGATCCGCGCCGGCGGCCGCCGCGGCCAAGGCCGCGGCCAGCTCCTCGTCGGGGCACTCGGCGGCCATGGCCCGGTGCCAGATACGCAGATCCGCCGTGCCCGGTCCGGTCAGCGCGTCCGCCACGGCCAGCTGCGCGGCGCGGCGCTCGGCGGCCGTGGCGGCGTCGTGAACGGCGGCGCACAGCAGGGCGTGGGCACGTTCCACCCTGCCGTCGCCGACCGTGAGCATGCCTGCGGCCGTGGCGAATTCCCACGCGGCGGCATCGACGCCGAGGGCCGCCGCGGCGGTGGTCACGATACCCAGCACGCCGCGGGTCTCGGTGGCGGCGACGGTCAGCAGCACGCGCACCCCGGCGGGCAGCGCGGCGACGCGATCGCGGAAGGCCGCGCGCAGTCCGGGCCCCAGCGCCATCGGCTCGGGCGCGGTGCCCGCGAGATCACCGACGACATCCGGCAATTCGTGCAGGGCCAGCGGATTGCCACCGGCCACGGCGAGGATCCGGGCCAGCCGCAACGCGCCCAGCGGGCCGTGCCGCTCGGCGACGAGACGGCGAGCGTCGGCCTCGGGCAGGCCGGTGACCGGCAGCGCGGGCAGTTCCCGCCAGAGCGTGTCGGCCGGATCGTCGCGCAGTGCCACCAGCAGCGTCACCGGCGCCGCGGTCAGCCGGCGGCTGGCGAACACGAGCGCCTGCGCCGACTCCGGATCCACCAGCCGGGCCTGGTCCACGACCAGCAGCAGCGGGCCCTCGGCCGCGAGCGCCGACAGCAGCCGCACCAGGGCGGCGCCGACCAGGAAGGCGTCGGCCGCACCGGTGTGCAGGCCGAGCGCCACGCTCAGGGCCCGAGACTGGGCGGTGGGCAGCGTCGGCAGCCGGTCGGCCACCGGCAGCAGAAGTTCGTGCAGGGCAGCGAAATTCAGTTCGGATTCGGTGCTCATACCCTGACAGCGCAGCACCCGGAAATCGGCGGCGCGATCGACGGCGGTGCGCAGCAGCGCGGTCTTGCCGATGGCCGGATCGCCGTACAGCACCAGCGCCGATCCCCGCCCCGAACGGGCCGCCGCGAGAGCGCGATCCAACTGGCTCCGTTCACATTCCCGCCCGTAAAACTTCAGGTCCTCCCACACATCCGGGAATTTAGCCCAGCTAATAGAGCGCAACCAAGCTACCGCCGAGTAAATGGCACAAAATGTCTTGAATGACGCACATCACAAATTTGAGGGGAGTAATTCAATTAACGCGCAACCCGGTTCGCGCGATAAAAATGCCCTTGATTGCGATCCCAGCGAAGTGAAAAGGGCACGAATGGGATTCGGATCGGCGGCAGGCCGCAACGACCGCGCCCAGAGTCCGAATACCCCTTGCCGGGCTGCCGAAACACCTGAGCGGCAGGAAATTTCACCGAACGCCGGCCCGGGCGGCTCTGCGGTCGTCCGAATTGTCCGTTCTTTCGGCATCAGCCCTCTGATTCATTCCCGAAAATGACAGTGCCCCCGGCGATTTCGCCGAGGGCACGGTTTCCGTTCGAGCCGGGGAGCCGGCATTCGATCAACGGAAGATGGTCATGTACCACAGGCCGTCGGCGCCCTGATCGCACCGCCACTGCCAGCCGTCCTCACCGCGCAGCTGCACGCCGCCCGCCTGGAACTGGCCGCCATTGCCGTCGGCGGCGCAGGCGTCGACGGTGGCGTAGTTACCGTCGACAGTCAGGGTCTCCGCGTGCGCGGTCGCGGCGCCCAGCCCGGCGATGCCCAGGGCCATGGCGGTGAGGGCAAAAGTCTTGCGCATGATCGTGATTCCTTCCTGCTCGGCCGCCCCACGGCGACCGGACTGGAACCCATTTCAGCGAACCGATCGTGACTGTTTCATGACCACGCGAAAACCGCTGGTCCAGACCGGAAAACACTGCGCCCCGGGTGTGAACACCCGGGGCGCAGTGGGTTTCGCTTGGCTCAGTGGCGGCGCTTGGAGCGCGGGGCGCGGTCGGCCTTGCCCTGGGCGCGGGCCGCCTCACGGCGCTCGCGGCGGGTGCCGCCCTGACCGTCCTCGAGGCCGTACTCGTCACGGTCGCTGCGGATGGCGGCGTGACCGCCCTCGTCCGGACCGGAGTAGGACAGGCCGCGCGGACCGGACTCGTCGATGCCCTTGGCGCGCAGGGCCGCCGGAGCGCCATTGCCGTTGGCGGCCGCGTCCTCCTCGGTGGGGAGCGGGCGGTTGCCGACCGGCGACTGCAGGCCCGCGGCCACGTTCACGCCGACCGGCTGCGGCTGCTGCACCTCGACCTGGAGGTTGAACAGGAAGCCGACCGACTCCTCCTTGAGGCCGTCGAGCATGGCCGCGAACATGTCGAAGCCCTCGCGCTGGTACTCGACCAGCGGGTCGCGCTGCGCCATCGCGCGCAGGCCGATGCCCTCCTTGAGGTAGTCCATCTCGTAGAGGTGCTCACGCCACTTGCGGTCCAGGACGCTCAGCAGGATCTGGCGCTCCAGATTGCGCATGCTGCCCTCGCCCGCGAGGCCGTCGATCTCCGACTCGCGGTTGTCGTAGGCGGCGTGCGCGTCCGCGAGCACCGCGTCCAGCAGCTCCTCTCGGGTCAGCTCGCCCACCTCGCCGCCGTCGCTCTCGCCGGTGAGGTCCTTGTAGTCGATGCCGATGGGGTACAGCGTCTTCAGCGCGCCCCACAGCTTCTCCAGATCCCAGTCCTCGACATAGCCCTCGGCCGTGGCGCCATTGACGTAGGCGGTGATCACGTCGGTGATCATCTCCTGCACCTGGCCCTCCATGTCCTCGCCCTCGAGGATGCGGGCGCGCTCGGCGTAGATCACCATGCGCTGCTGGTTCATGACCTCGTCGTACTTGAGGACGTTCTTGCGGATCTCGAAGTTCTGCTGCTCGACCTGGGTCTGCGCGGACTTGATGGCACGCGAGACCATCTTGGCCTCGATCGGCACATCGTCGGGCAGATTCAGCCGGGTCATGATCGACTCGAGCGCGGCGCCGTTGAAGCGCCGCATCAGCTCGTCACCCAGCGACAGGTAGAACCGGGACTCGCCCGGGTCGCCCTGACGGCCGGAACGACCGCGCAGCTGGTTGTCGATGCGCCGCGACTCGTGCCGCTCGGTACCCAGCACGTAGAGGCCACCCGCGTCGCGGACCGCCTCGGCGTCCTCGTCCACCTGCTCCTTGACCCGCTCCAGGGTCGGGTGCCAGTGGGCCTCGTACTCGTCCGGGGTCTCCACCGGGTCCAGGCCCTGCCGGCGCAGCAGGATGTCGGCGATGATGTCCGGGTTGCCGCCCAGCACGATGTCGGTACCACGGCCGGCCATATTGGTGGCGACGGTGACCGCGCCCGGGCGACCCGCCTCGGCGACGATCTGCGCTTCCTGCTCGTGGAACTTGGCGTTCAGCACGTTGTGCGGGATACCGCGCTTGGTCAGCAGCTTGGACAGATACTCCGAGCGCTCGACCGAGGTGGTGCCGACCAGGACCGGCTGACCCAGCTCGTGCTTCTCCTGGATGTCGTCGGCGACCGCGGCGAACTTGGCCTCTTCGGTCTTGTAGATCAGGTCGGACTGATCGGCGCGAACCATCGGCTTGTTGGTGGGGATCGGCACCACGCCCAGGCCGTAGGTCTGGTGCAGCTCGGCCGCCTCGGTCTCGGCGGTACCGGTCATGCCCGAGAGCTTGTCGTAGAGACGGAAGTAGTTCTGCAGCGTGATGGTGGCCAGCGTCTGGTTCTCCGGCTGGATCTCCACGCCCTCCTTGGCCTCGATGGCCTGGTGCATGCCCTCGTTGTAGCGGCGGCCCACCAGGATTCGGCCGGTGAACTCGTCGACGATGATGACCTCGCCGCTGCGGACGATGTAGTCCTTGTCCTTGGCGTAGAGCTCCTTCGCCTTGATGGCGTTGTTCAGGTAGCTCACCAGCGGCGAGTTGGCCGCCTCGTACAGGTTGTCGATGCCCAGCTGGTCCTCGACGAATTCGACGCCCGCCTCGTGCACACCGATGGTGCGCTTCTTGATGTCGACCTCGTAGTGCAGGTCCTTCTTCAGCAGCGGCGCGATGCGCGCGAACTCCGCGTACCACTTCGAGGAGGCGTCGGCCGGGCCCGAGATGATGAGCGGGGTACGGGCCTCGTCGATGAGGATGGAGTCGACCTCGTCGACGATGGCGAAGTAGTGCCCGCGCTGGACCAGATCGTCCAGCGAGTGGGTCATGTTGTCGCGCAGGTAGTCGAAGCCGAACTCGTTGTTGGTGCCGTAGGTGATGTCCGCGGCGTACGCCTCGCGGCGCTCGGCCGGGCTCATGCCGCCCAGGATCACGCCGACCTCGAGACCGAGGAAGCGGTGCACGCGGCCCATCCACTCGGCGTCGCGCTTGGCCAGGTAGTCGTTGACGGTGACGACGTGCACGCCCTCGCCGGAGATGGCGTTGAGGTAGGCGGGCAGCACACAGGTCAGGGTCTTGCCCTCACCGGTCTTCATCTCCGCCACATTGCCGATGTGCAGGGCGCCGCCGCCCATGATCTGCACCTTGTAGTGCTTCTGGTTCAGCACTCGCCAGGACGCTTCCCGCGCGGTCGCGAAGGCTTCCAGCAGCAGCTCGTCGAGGCTCTCGCCGTCGGCGTAGCGCTGCTGGAACTCCGCGGTCTTGGCCTGCAGCTCGGCGTCGGTGAGGGCCGTGTACTCCTCGTCGAGGGCGATGACCTCGTCCGCCAGACTTGCCAGCCGCTTGACCGTGCGACCTTCACCAATCCGTAGCAACCTTGAAAAACTCAGCGCAGGCACGGGTCTTGTAGTCCTCTGGTCGGTGTTGTCGGTAGCCCCCACCATGGCGGGAAGCCTGCGCGCGGGCGCGCAATCACTAGCCATGGTAATCCGGAGCCCATCGTAGGTGCTGAACTGCGCGGGCGAGGGCGTGCGTGCTGAGGGAAAGCTGTGAAACCGGGCCGCCCGCACGGTTGCCCGGGAGCCGATCGGGGGCGCCAGCGACCCTTCAGCGAATGATCTTGCGTCCGAGGCTGATTCGTTACCCCTGACGTAGGATGTAGGGGGTCCGGCGTGCGGAGGCCTGCACCCGCGCACCCGGAGCTGGGGACACCGTTGACGGTGTGTGATCTCGGGCAATGCGGCCCATCCATTCCCCCAGGTGATCGGATTGCGATAGCTTGCCTTCGAAGAATGCCACGGCAACATTTGATGGAAGAACCGCCGGCGCCTAGGCAGGGGGACACTGCGGGCGCAGGCAGGGACTAGGGAGTAGCGGGCAGCGTGATCACCAGACTGACGCCGCAGGACGCGTCGTTCTACCGGTTGGAATCCAGCAGCAACCCCATGCACATCGGTTCCCTGGCCATCCTGCGCAATCCCGCGCCGGCCGGAAACTCGGGGCACGGGCCGCTGGATTATGACCGGCTGGCAACCCTGGTCGAGTCGCGGCTGCCGCTGGTGCCGCTGTACCGCCGCAAGGTGCGGGAGATCCCGTTCACGCTGGGCCGCCCGGTGTGGGTGGACGACAGCCACTTCGACATCACCTATCACATCCGCCGCTCGGCCCTGCCCGAGCCGGGCACCGACGAGCAGCTGCTGGACCTGGTGGCGCGGCTGGCGTCACGCCCCCTCGACCCCTCCCGGCCGCTGTGGGAGATGTATCTGGTCGAGGGCCTGTCCGAGGGCCGCTGCGCCATCTTCACCAAGACCCATTCGGCCCTGGTCGACGGGGACAGCGCGCTCGAGATCGGGCATGTGATCCTGGACACCTCGACCGCGCCCCGCGAGGTCGCCGACGACGCCTGGGTCGCCCATCGCGAGCCCGCCGACCTCGAACTGCTGCTCGGCGCGGTGCTGCACCTGGCCACCCAGCCGCGCGAGGGCCTGGAGGTGGCCCGCCACCACGTCGCCGAGGCCTTCGCCATGGTCGACGCCACCGGCAAGGCGGTGCAGAAGCTGGTGTCCATGGTCCGGGCCGCGGCCATCGGCGCGCCCGACAGCCCCCTGAACACCCGCACCTCGCGCAATCGCCGGTTCGAGGTGGTGCGCACGGATCTCGAGGACTACCGCAAGATCCGCAAGCGGTTCGACTGCTCCATCAACGACGTGATCCTCGCGGTGGTGACGGGCGCGCTGCGCAATTGGCTGCTCTCGCGCGGGCAGGTGCTGACCGAGGCCGACGCGCTGCGGGCGGTCGTACCCATGTCGGTCTACGCCGACGGACCGAACGGTGAGCTCAAACCCGCGGGCGAGGTCACCTCGCTGCTGGTGGATCTGCCGGTGGGCGAACCGAATCCGGTGATCCGCATGGAGCACATCAAGCACGCGACCGAGCCCCATTCCCGGCATCAGCTCGGGGTCCGCGCCCGCACGCTGATGCACATGGCCGGATTCGCTCCGGCGAGCCTGCATGCCATGAGCGTGCGGTCGGCGAGTACTTTTGCAGAGCACACGTTCAATCTGGTGATCACCAACGCGCCGGGTCCGCAGCAGCCCATGTACATCGGGGGCGCGCGGATGCTGGAGATGTACCCGGTGTCGCCGCTGCTGCGCTTTCAGGCTCTGAGCATCGGGCTCACGTCCTACGACGGACGGGTGTTCTACGGACTCACCGCCGATCGCGACGCCATGGCGGACATCGCGGTGCTGACCGCTTCGGTGCACGAGTCGATGGAGGAGATGCTCGGTGCCTGCGTCCAGTGAGTCGTCCCGCGTCTCGAAGAAACTACGGGTCTACGTCCCGGCCACGGTGCCGATGCTGCGGGAACTGGTCGCCGACCGCGAGATTCGCGCGCTCAACGACACCGCCTTCGCGGTGACGCCGGCACTGCGCGAGGCCTATGCCTCCGGCGACGACGAGGAGCTGGCCGAGGTCGCCATGGCCGAGGCCGCACGCGCCTCGCTGCGACTGCTCGCCGAGGAACAGGCCGCCGCGGACATCCGCGGCGATCGTGCGGGCGACGAATCCGGCGACGAACCCGAGGCCGCCCCGGCCGGACCGGTCTTCCGCCGCGCGGTCATCGCCGCCGATGTGGACGGCGCGACCCTGCGCCCGGATCTGGACGACGCCGTGGTGCGACTGTCCGGCCCGATCGCCTACGACCGCATCGCGTCCATCCACGTCGACCTGGCCGAGGCCGAGTCCGAGGTCGCCAAGGCCGTCGAGGTCATCGACGCCGCCGACATGGGCGACGCCGACGCCGAATTCGTACTCGGCGACGCCGAGGACCACCAGCTCGCCTGGTACGCAGCGCAAGAACTCCCCTTCCTGCTCGATCTCCTGTGACCCCACATGGCAGGTTCGCGTAAACCCACAGGTTCGCGGCCGTCTCGATTCTGGACTGACGGGGCGGAGGAGCGAACGGCTCCATAGACCTGCGCCTTGGAGGAGCGGAGGAGGGAAGAATCGAGACCTCAGGGCCGCGAACCCGCCCCGGAGCGAAGCGGAGGGGCAATCCAACACCGCCCCCGTAACCTACGATGCCGTAACCTGGCTGTGATGGTTGCTCATCACATGGGCGACGTGCGTACGACGACGCGCTGACCAGCGCGCACGACGACAGGAAGCGTTCCGGGATATGGCATCGAAGAGTGGTGGGTTCTCCGTGCGAGGACTGCGGGACTGGCTGGAAGCCCCCGTGGCCGAAGGCGGCACCGGCGGACGGACTCCCCTCGACGCGCTGCGCGGCGCCGCGGCGCGCATCACCACTCCCCTGCTGCCCGACGACTACCTGCACCTGGTGAACCCGCTGTGGTCGGCGCGCGAGCTGCGCGGCCGCATCGTGGAGGTGCGCAAGGAGACCGCGGATTCGGCCACCCTGGTGATCAAGCCGGGCTGGGGCTTCGACTTCAAATTCGAGCCGGGCCAGTACATCGGCATCGGCGTGCTGGTGGACGGCCGCTGGCACTGGCGCTCGTATTCGCTGACCTGCCCGCCGGATTGGACCGGCGACAGCGCGCACAAGGGCAGGCGGCTCATCTCCATCGCGGTGAAGGCGATGCCGGAGGGCTTCCTGTCCAGCCACATCGTCTCCGGGGTGCCGGCCGGGACCATCGTGCGGCTGGCCGCGCCGCAGGGCGGGTTCGTGCTGCCGGATCCGGCGCCGTCCAAGGTGCTGTTCCTGACCGCGGGCTCGGGCATCACGCCCGTCATGGCCATGCTGCGCACCATGGATCGCCGCAACGCGGTCCCGGATGTCATGCACATCCACTCCGCCCGCACCCCCGACGACGTGATGTTCGGTGACGAGCTGCGCGACATGCACGACCGGCACCCCGGCTTCACCGCGCACCTGCACCTCACCGGCGAGCAGGGCAAGTTCGCACTCGCCGATCTGGACGAGGTGGTGCCGGATTGGCGCGAGCGCGAGGTCTGGGCCTGCGGCCCGCTGCCCATGCTGGACGAGATCGAGAAGCATTGGGCCGCCCCCGGTCTGGAGTCCAAGCTGCACGTGGAGCGCTTCGAGATCGAGCGCAACGCCACCGGTGAGGGCGGCACCGTCACCTTCGCCAAGGCCGGCCGCTCCGCCGAGGTGGACGGCGCGACCACGCTGCTGCAGGCCGGTGAGGGCGCCGGCGTGCAGATGCCGTTCGGCTGCCGCATGGGCATCTGCCAGACCTGCGTTGTCACGGTCACCGAGGGCCATGTGCGCGATCTGCGCAACGGCAAGGAGCACCGCGCCGGAGACAAGATCCAGACCTGCATCTCCGCCGCGGCGGGTGACTGCACCCTCGAAATTTGACGCCCACTGCCTGACACCTGAACGCGCAGACACCGCTACTCTCGATACCAGCCCCCTCCTGGTTCGCGGCCCGTCTCGTTCTGGACTGAGCGGAGCGAAGCGGGGGAGCGCAGGGAGGGAAGAACGAGACCTCCAGGGCCGCGAACCCGCCCGTAGCGAAGCGCAGGGCAAATCAGACACGGAAGGACCCGCCGGTGGCCATCACCGACATCAAGGCATTCGCCCATCTGACGGCGGCCGATATCGAGACCCTGGGTCAGGAGCTCGACACCGTTCGGCGCGATATCGAGCACTCGCTCGGTGAACGCGATGCCCGCTACATCCGGCGCACCATTGCGGCGCAACGGATTCTGGAGGCCGCCGGCCGCGCCACGCTCTTCGCGTCGAAGAAGCGCTGGGCGTGGCTGACCGGCACCGCACTGCTGTCGGTCGCCAAGATCATCGAGAACATGGAGCTCGGGCACAACATCAGCCACGGGCAATGGGATTGGATGAACGACCCGGAGATCCACTCCACCACCTGGGAGTGGGATATGACGGGCACCTCGGCGCAGTGGAAAGCCGCGCACAACTATTCGCACCACATGTACACCAACATCCTCGACATGGATGACGATCTGGGCTTCGGCATCCTGCGCATGACGCGCGACGAGGAATGGAAGCCGATCAACCTGGCGCAGCCGGTCGCGAATCTGTTTCTGGCCGCGCTGTTCGAGTGGGGCATCGCGCTGCACGATCTGGCGGCCACCAAGGAACAGATGGGTGTGCCCCCGACCCAGTTCTTCCCCCCGCGCGACGTCGTCAACGAACCGAACACGGCGTTCTGGCGCAAGGCCGGTAAACAGGTCGCCAAGGATTTCGTGATCTATCCGGCGCTCACCGGCCGTGCCTGGAAGTCGACGCTGAAGGCGAATGCCACCGCGAACCTGATTCGCAATCTGTGGGCGTACGCGGTCATCTTCTGCGGCCATTTCCCGGACGGCGCGGAGAAGTTCACCGAGGAGCAGTTCGAGAACGAGACGCGGGGCGAGTGGTACCTGCGTCAGATGCTGGGCAGCGCCAATTTCGATGCCGGCCCGGTGATGGCGTTCATGAGCGGCAATCTCAGCTACCAGATCGAGCACCACCTGTTCCCGGATATTCCGAGCAATCGGTATCCCGAGGTCTCGGTGAAGGTGCAGGAGCTGTGCGACAAGTACGACCTGCCGTATACCACCGGCTCGCTGGGCAAGCAATACCTGTTGGCATTCCGCACGATTCACAAGCTGGCGCTGCCGGACCAGTGGCTCAAGCGGACCTCCGACGACGCGCCGGAGACCTCCTCGGAGCGCAAGTTCGCGGGCATCTCGCTGCCGTCCATGCCGACGTGGAACGGCAGTGAATGGCTGGCCGAGCACAGCGCGAGCGAGTGGCTGGCCGAGCACCAGCCGCGCTGGGGCCTGGACCCCGAGACCGGCGAGCGGCGCGGGCTGCGGTCGGCCATGCAGGAGGCCAAGGTGGCGCTCAAGGAGAAGGCCGCGCACGAGAAGCAGGTGTTGCGCGAGGCCAAGGCCGCACTGCAGGAAAAGGCGCGGACGGAAAAGGCCGCATTGGCCGATAAAGCACAACGCGGAGGCTGGTTCTCGCGTAAACTCCGACGCAATCGCTAGCAGAGTCGAGTCACGAAAACAATGCGGTATTCGACACGTTAGAGATTCGATCTTCGCCAACCTACGCGACCGTAACCTACGGTAGTGTAACCGCCATGGCGATCTCGGATGTCAAGGAATACGCGCACCTCACCCCGGAGGACGTCGAAGCGATCGGGGCGGAGCTAGACGCCATCCGCCGTGAGGTCGAATCGTCCCTGGGTGAGAAGGATGCCCGTTACATCCGCAATGTGATCCGTCTCCAGCGCGGCCTCGAAATCAGTGGCCGCGCAGTGCTTTTCGCGAGTCTCTTCCCGCCTGCGTGGCTGGCCGGCGTGGCCCTGCTGGGTACCGCCAAGATCATCGAGAACATGGAGATCGGCCACAATGTGATGCACGGGCAGTGGGACTGGATGAACGATCCGGAAATCCACTCCACCAAATGGGAATGGGACAACGCGGGCCCGTCCGAACACTGGAAGATCACCCACAACTTCCTGCACCACAAGTACACCAATGTGCTGGGCATGGATGACGACATCGGCTACGGCCTGCTGCGCGTCACCCGCGATCAGCGCTGGTCGCCGTTCTATCTCGGACAGCCGGTCTACAACCTGCTGCTGCAGATGTTCTTCGAATACGGTGTCGCCATCCAGCATTTGGAGCTGGGCAAGGTCGCCAAGAAGAAGTGGGCCCCGGGTTCGCCCGAGCGCATCCAGTTCGAGGAGGACCGCAAGACCGTTCTGAAGAAGATCGGCAAGCAGGCCGCCAAGGACTACCTGATCTTCCCGCTGCTCACCGGCCCGGCCTTCCTGGGCACGCTGACCGCCAATCTGGCCGCGAACGTCGTCCGCAATGTGTGGACCAATGCGGTCATCTTCTGCGGCCACTTCCCCGACGGCGCCGAGAAGTTCACCAGGTTCGACTGCGACAACGAGACGCAGGGCGAGTGGTACCTGCGGCAGATGCTGGGTTCGGCCAATATCTCGGGTGGCCCGCTCATGCACTTCATGACCGGCAACCTCTCGCACCAGATCGAGCACCACCTGTACCCGGACATTCCGTCCAACCACCTGTCGACCATCGCGGTGCGGGTGCGGGCGCTGTGCGAGAAGTACGACCTGCCCTACACCACCGGTTCGCTGCCGGTGCAGTACGCCAAGTCGTGGCGCACCATCATGAAGCTGTCGCTGCCCAACAAGTACCTGCGCCGCTCCACCGACGACGCTCCGGAAACCAAGTCGGAGAAGATCTTCGGCGGCGAGTCCAGCATCGACCCGATGACCGGACGCCGCCGCGGCCTGCGCACCGCGCTGCGGGAGGGCCGCCGCAAGCTGTCCCGGCGCGAACCGGCCCTGGTCGGCTGAGCCACCCGGCATCCCGGAACGCCCCCCGCCGAGTTTCCGGCAGGGGGCGTTTTCGCGGGAATGGGCCGATGACCCGAGTCGACCTCCGGCCTGGTTCACTGGACGCCGTGTGTTCCGAAGGTCCTGTCAGCGCCACCGAATGTCTGAGCGTCTACGACGCCATCAAACTGCGTCGTGATGTCCGCGCCGAATTCACCGGCGAGGTCGTCGACGACACCACGCTGCTCCGAATTCTCGAGGCGGCGCATCGAGCGCCCAGCGTCGGCAATTCGATGCCGTGGGATTTCGTGGTGCTGCGAGATCCGGCCACGCTGACGAAGTTCGCCGATCATGTGGCCGAGAAGCGGCAGCAGTTCCACGACTCGCTGCCGTCCGATCGCGCCGAGACCTTCAATCCGATCAAGATCGAAGGAATCGTGGAGAGCGGCACCGGCATCGTGGTGACCCACAATCAGGCGCGCGGCGGCACCCACGTGCTGGGTCGCGCGACCGTGCCGGAGACCGGCATCTACTCCACCATCCTGGCCATCCAGAACCTGTGGCTGGCCGCCACCGCCGAGGGCGTGGGCGTGGGCTGGGTGAGCTTCTACGACGAGCCGTTCCTCACCGACCTGCTCTCGCTGCCGCCGGGCGTGAAGCCGGTCGCCTGGCTCTGTGTCGGCCCGGTCGACGAGTTCCAGCAGATCCCGGACCTCGAGCGCTTCGGCTGGCGCCATCGGCGGCCCCTCGAATCGGCTGTGCACTGGGAACGATTCACCCCACGCACGGACGATTAGCCACGGACCGGCAGTCCCTGGACCAAGCCGGTCTGGTTACGCTCCCGCGACCGGACGACAGTCGACGCCATGACGACTTCGACCCGTATCGCCCTCACCCCCGGCCTCTGGACCCTGGACGCCGCGAACTCCACCGTCGGCTTCTCGCTGCGCAGCTTCGGACTGCTGCGTGTGCGCGGTGAATTCCGGCGCTTCGACACCGGATTCGTGGTGGACGACGCCGGGGCGGCGGCCATCGAGGCCACCGTCCACCTGGATTCCTTCCACACCGGCAATGCCAAACGCGACGACCACGTCCGCCACGCCGACTTCCTGGATGTGGAGCGCCGGCCGACCATGACCTTCCGGACGCCCGGTCCGATCCGGATCGGCGAATCCTTCGACGTGAACGGCGACGTCACCTTCGGCGAGCTCACGCGGCCGCTGCCGCTGACCGTGTCCTGGAACGGACTGCGGCCGCATCCCGTGACCGGCCGCCCATCCATCGGCTTCACCGCGGTCGGCAGCCTGGACCGCGGCGACTTCGGTGTCGGCCCGTCCTTCGGCGGCATGATCGGCCGCATCCTCTCCGTCGACCTCGGCATCCAGTTGAACGCACCGGCCGGATCCGTTCAGATTCCCAGCGACTCGATCACCATCTGAGCGACTTTCGCGCCGGAGTACTGCTGTTGACCGGTGATGAGGTTGCCGTCGCGGACGGCGAAGGCGCGGAACAGGCCACCGGTGACGAAGTTGGCGCCCAGCGCGATGGCCTCGTCCTGGATTCGGAACGGCATCACGGTACGACCCAAGGCTTGATCCGAGAAGTCTTCCTCGATATTGGCGAAGCCGGTCATGGTCTTACCCGTGATGAACGGCGTGCCGTCATCGGCGACAACGTCCAGCAGCGCGCAGGTACCGTGACACAGCACCGCAGTAGGCTTCTCGGCGGCGTGGAATGCCCCGATCGTGGTGGCCAGATCCTTGCGGCCCCGGAAGGTGAACATCGGCGACTGACCGCCACAGACCACGATGGCGTCGAAGTCGTCGTGGTCCAGATCAGTCAATACGGCGGTATCGTCCAGCAGAGCAGCCAACTCGGGGGTGTTGACGAAGCCCATGGTGATCAGATCGTCTGCCGACCACTTGCTCTCGTCGCGCGGGTCGGACATGGCGTCCATCTCGACTCGCCCGCCGTCGGGGCTGGCTATGGTGATCTCATAACGGGCTCTGGTGAATTCGTAATAGGGATGTGTGAGTTCGGCGGCCCAGAAGCCCACCGGAATGTTCAGCGTCGTCGAGGTCGCCGGGTTGGCGACCACCATCAGCACTCGGGGACGCTGGGCACGGGTCACATCGATGATCTCGTGATGCTCGGTCGGCTGCGCGATGGCCATTGTCGGTCCTCGGATGGTAGGAAAGGACTTCTGACTTCGCACGCCATCCTGCTGGCGCGACGATCAGGTGACGGGTCCGCTCTCGGTGCGGCGGTTGAGGTAGCCGAGCTGGATCGGCCGCAGATCGCCGCGCATGAAGCCTGCGCTGGTGACAGGCTCATCAGCGACGATGCGTCGCGCGGCGGCCTCGTCATCGGCGGTGAAGATGCCGACGCCGGTATTGACACTGCCCAGGGTAGGCCCGGCCACCAGCAGCACACCGGCGGTATCCAGACGCGCCAGCCATTCCCGGTGCGCCGCGAATGCCGATCTTTCGTCTGCGGTCATGGTGGCGATGAAATTGTCGCGGGGCGGATGCATCAGAAAGATCCACTCGGCCATTTGCCGAGTATACGTTCGCGGTCACGGTTGCCAGGTCGTTGCTCGGTGGCTGTGAATAACCGCCGTCGCGTGCCCCGCAGATCCGACAACCCCAGACCCGCCCCGGCCAGCAGCACGAGCGTGTCCAACGGCAGCCGCAGCTGCCAGAACGCGTCCGCGAACCCCTCCGGGTCGGCGGTCGCCGCACCGCGCAGCCCCGCGAGCCCGATCCAGGTCAGAGCCGAAGCGGCGAACCAGAATTGGCCGCGGGTGACCGGACGCGCCAGCGCCACCGTGATCAGCGGAGCGACGTTCACCGCGATCAGCAGGACCGACAGCACGATCCCGTAGACCGTTGCGGGACCGCTCAATTGCCCGGTGTATCCGCGGCGCGCGCCGGCATGCTGGGCGATCGCGTGGACGACGACGAGCACCAGACCCCCGGCGACCGCGATCACCAGCGCCGCCCGGTGAAGCCACTCGTTGTCCCACACCCGCGCGACGTGCGCGCACAGCAGGCAGACCGCCACCAGCAGCACCACATCCGAGACGAGGCCCGCCAGACCGCGGGTGACGGAGACGGAATCGACGCCGTCCCGCCACTGCGGTTCGATGAAAATCGCGCCGATCGCCAGCAGCGACAGCACCACGGTGATGGGGCGGGTCCGCGGCGCGTCACACCACAGGGCGAGCCGGGCCAGCGCCACGGCGGCCGTGATCGCGAGGGCGATCGCGAAGACACGCTCCATCCGCTCCTCCAGCGGCCGCGCGCGATTCGTCCAGCAATCCACGCCCGAGCCGTTCGCATCGTGTTGTCTTGGATTGGTATTCGTATCGCTGCTCGGCGCAGGGGACGGCCGCCGGGCTGCCTTCGGCACGGCGGCGCGCTGCGCATCCGGCGGGTCGGATATCGGGCCGCGATCGAACCGTCGATCGGACTCACACCATAGGTGCGGCTGACGGCGATGACCCGTTTCCGCGATCGGCGAGTCGCTGCTCGGATGACGGGATACCCGCGCACACCGCCACGGTCCGTCCGGCTGTCAGCGCAGCGCCTCGGCCAGGCGATGGCCGATGACCGCGACATCGTCGAGGGTGACCACCGGATCCCCGGAGTCGCGCTTGCCGGTGATCGTGATGGTCCCGGTGAACACGTCGCCCTGCACCACAGTGCGGCCCGCCGGTGCGGCGAGCTCCACCCGGGCGCCGTCGATGGTGTAGTAGTCGGTCGGCCCGCCGCTCACGAACGCCAGAGTCCACACCGCCGCATCCGAATACACCAGCCCATACACGGGATACCGTTCCCCCGCGTGCTGTTCGGCATTGCGCAGTCGCAGATGCAGGTCGTGGTCCGCCACCGGTTGCCCGCCCTCGGACCCAGTCACCGGAAGTGGCAGCGCCCCAGCGCTTCCCGGGCCGACCCCAGCGCTGCCCACGCCACAGCCGCCCGCCGCGACCACGAGTGCCGCGGCGCCGACCATCGTCCTCGCGACCATGACCTACCTCCGCTCATCTCGGTCACCCCGGGAATACCCACTCGACATCACCTCACCACCAACCATTTCCGCGCAGCACGCAAAAGACCCCGGCCCACGTCCGCGAGCCGGGGTCTCACCTGCACGAAGTCGTGTTCGCGCCGATCGTCACCGCTGCGGCGCATTCGGGTAACCGCCGATGGCCCCGCCCATACCCGCGCCGACCAGCGCACTGCCACGGAAATCTCCACCCGCGCGGTTCAGGGTGTCGATCGGAATGCCGGTCGAGCGGTCGCGGGGCGCGTCCCCGCAGAGGCCGATCGAGCCGGTTCTGATCCTCCTGCCCAGCGGGAACCCGCTGGGCGCCGGCCGCCGAAAACCGTTGGCACAGACGCGTGTCGGCTAGACCCGCTCCAGTACCGCCGAGGCCCCGATGCCGCCGGCGGCGCAGATGCCGAGCAGGGCGGTGGACTTGCCGGTGAGGGCGAGTTCGTTGGCCATGGTGGTGACCATGCGCGCGCCGGTCGCGCCGAAGGGGTGGCCGAGGGAGACCGAGCCGCCGTGCACATTGAGCTGGGCCGGATCGATCTCGCCCACCGCGGCGTCACGGTCGAGGCGGGTCTTGGCCCATTCGTGGCTGGCCAGCGCCGAGACCACGGACAGGGTCTGGGCGGCGAAGGCCTCGTGGATATCGACGAAATCGATGTCCGCGAGCGACATTCCGGCCCGGTCGAGGGCTCGCGGCATGGAGACGGCGGGGCCGATCAGCACCTGGTCGCGCGGGTCGACGCTGACGAAGCTCCAGGAGCGGAAGGCGGCGAGGGGCTCGTAGCCGAGCGCGCGCGCCTTCTCCTCGCTCATCAGCAGCACCGCCGAGGCACCGTCGGTGAGCGGGCTGGAATTGCCGGCGGTGACGGTGCCGTTCTCGGCGAAAACCGGTGCCAGCTTGGAGAGTTTGGCCAGGCTGGTGTCCGGCCGCACCAGTCCGTCCCGCGACACCGCGGTCCCGTCGGGCGTGCGGACCGGCACCACCTCGCGGTCGAAGCGGCCGGCGGCGATGGCCGCGGCGGCCCGGTGATGCGAGGTGGCGGCGAAGTGGTCCTGTGCGCCGCGCGAAATGCCGTGGATGCGCGCCATTTTCTCGGCCGACTCGCCCATGACCTCACCGGTGGTGCGCTCGGCGATCTGGGGCCGGCGCGGCATCAGGTCGAAGAACGGGGCCAATTGGGTTGCGGCGGTGAGATAGTCCTTGGCCTTGGGCTTGCCCAGCGCCAGCGGCGCGGCGGCGTGCACCAGCTTCTGCGGCAGCTTGATCTCGGCATTGCTGGTGGAGTCGCTGCCGCCGGCGACCATGATGTCGTACTCACCGCGTTCGATGGCGGCCGCCGCCGACACCACCGCCTGCAGCCCGGAGGCGCAGGCGCGCGTCACGGTGTAGCCCTCGCAGCCCGCGTCCAGTTCCAGGTCGAGCGCGATCTCCCGCGCGATGTTCGGCGCGCCGCTGGGCAGGATCACCCCACCCCACACGATGGCCTGGACATCCTGCTTCGGCAGCCCGGTCCGTTCCAGCAGCCCGCGCACAGCGCTATCGGCGAGGTCGATGGAGTCCATCCGCGTGAATTCGCTGAATGCCCGCACGAACGGGGTCCGAGCCCCGGCGACGATGACAGCACGGCGAGCGCCCTTGGTAGCCATGGCACAGTTTTAACTGATACACGCCGTAACAGCAAGAGGCCCCCGGGCACAACAGGCGACCGGGGTCCTGTTCGTGACCCCGGTCGAAAGGTGGATGTTCCCCAGCCGCTGGTTACGCGAGCCTGATGAGCCCGTAGTCGAAGGCGTGGCGGCGGTAGACGACCGACGGTCGGTCGGTCTCCTTGTCCTGGAACAGGAAGAAATCGTGGCCTACCAGCTCCATCTGGTAGAGGGCGTCGTCGACCGTCATGGGGATCGCGGAGTGCTGTTTGGTGCGCACCACATGACCGGGGCCGGCGGCTTCGTCCATCTCGTCGGCCGCGTGCTCGTGCGCGATGGATCCATTGGCGGAGAACAGGGATTCGTCGATGAGACCGGCGGTCGCCTCCGACACCGAGATCGGTGACTTGTCCCCATGGTGGACGCGACGGCGGTCCTTGAGCCGGCGCAGTCGGCTCTCCAGCTTCTCGACCGCGAACTCGAGGGCCGCGTAGAAGCTGTCCGCGCGCGCTTCGGCGCGGACGACCGGGCCCTTGCCGCGGGCGGTGATCTCTATCCGCTGGCAATTCTTGCGTTGACGACGGTTGCGTTCGTGGGTGAGTTCCACGTCGAAGAGGTAGATGGTGGGGTCGAACCGCTCGAGCCGAGAGAGCTTGTCCGCCACGTGAATTCGGAAATGGTCGGGCACTCCGCCCTCACCGAGGGTCCTGCCCTTGACCACGACATCCGCGATGGTGGCCCGAGTGGATGAATCGTCTGAGATGACCTCGTCATCGAGCAGCACCGTGGTGTCTGCGTTCTTCGCTGAGAGTCGTGAAGTAGTCGTCACGCGTACCTCCCGGATCTGGCCGCACAAGCCGCTCGTGCGGCGGGATTGAAACGTGTGCCGATCGATGAACTCGCTCGGCACATATGTCCGAGGCGCCACCTCCAAACTTGCGGTTCGGGTGTCTGATCGCCAACCTAGTGCGCCAGCGACCCGTCCGCCAGTGTTCACGCAAATTTCGGAGAATCAAGCCGCGCAAGTAACCAGCACGGCACGAACCGCCACCCTCGCAGCGGCCAGCGCACGCACCGATTCCCGCACCGTGACACCCGTGGTCAACACGTCATCGATCACCACTACCTCGGCATTTGCCGGAAACAGGGCACCCGGCGGGCGGGTGGTGGCTACTATGATCCGCCCGTGCAGATTGTGCTGGCGATCGCGGTGTCCCAGGCCCACCGAGTCGCGCACACCTGGCCGCATGCGCAACAGACGGACCAGTCGGCAATCAGATAGCAAACTCGCCGCGACGTTCGCGGCACGCACCACCGGATCTCCCCCGCGCCGCCGGGCGGCGGACCCGCGACTGGGCGCCGGCACCAGCACCAGCGGGCGGGCGGTGTCCCGCAAATGATCCAGCCCCCTGGCCAATCCGGCGCCGAGCGGCCGCGCCAGGTCCCGGCGGCACTGCTCCTTGATCGCCAGCACGGCCCGCCGCGGCGCGCCCGCGTAGCCGGCCAGCGCCCAGCACGGCACCCCGGGATCGGCGCGCGGGCGAATCCGGATGGGCGGTCCCGACAGCTCGGCGGCGCAGTCCGCGCACCACCCCGTCCCGGCCCGCCCGCACCCGCCGCAGGCGCGCGGCAGGATCAGATCCAGCAGTTCCCCCATGCCCCTCAGTGTGCGCCCTAGCCGGGCAGCACCGGAACCGCGTTGGCCCCCAGACCCGGAACTTCGCGCCAGTAGTCCTCGCGCCCTTCGGGATTGCGGGTCAGCTCCAGCACCGCGCGGGAGTCGGCCACGTACTCCTGATCCGGCGAGGCGCTCAGCACGCGCACCGGCGGGGTGAGGTTCTGGGAGGTCTGGGCGCGGAACTCGGAGCCGTCCACCAGCACCCCGGCCACCGGGTCCACATTGCCGTCGCGGCCCACCACGACCTTCTCGTCGCTGAGCCAGTCGATGGACACCGCGGGCGTGCTCAGCCCGATGGCCAGCGGCAGCGGCGAGGACAGCGAGAACTTCCCGTTCGGCTGCGGCACCACCACGGCCACGTACACCTTGCCGCTGGCGATGAGGGCCGCCCGCGCCCCGGACGGCGAGATGCGCAGCTCGGTGATGGGCGCGCGCGGCGAGGTCGAATTGGCCGCCGCCGCGGTCAGTTCGGCGATGTCGACGTCCTGCACCGAGACATTGCCGGTGGTGCGGTCGTGCACGGCCCGGATCACCCGGTCGCCGTCCACCACAGACCAGGCCGAGCTGCCGTCGGCGGGCCAGGTGGGCCGGGTGAAGGTGCCCCCGGTGGCGACCGGGAAGCCCTGGCCGTCATAGGTTCCGATGATCAGCGTGCGCTCGGGCTCGGGGTCCGGGCGGCCGGACTTGGCGACGGCGGCGACCAGCTGCCCGTCCGGCGACAGTCCCACCGACTGCAGGGTGTGGGTGGCGCCGAAGAAGCCCGGGGCAGCGGTGATTCCGCTGTCGGTGATCGCCACCAGCGACCCGTCGCGCACGGCGTGCATGCCGGCCCGGTTGCGGGCGATGCTGTCGGGGCTGCGGGCATCCACGTCGGCGCGCTGCCAGCCGCCGGCGTACCTGTCGTCGAGCGGCTTTCCGTCCGCGTTGAGCAGGTAGGGGCCGAGCACGTCGGCGCCGGAGAGGGTGAGGACGATCTGGGCGGCCATCACGTCGCGGGTGGGTGGGTCGAGGGCGGCGGCGCCGGAGAAGTCGGCGCTCAGCCCGCCGCCGCCGACGCCGATATTGTCGACATCGCCATTGGCCCTGGTGATCGGCCCGCGCAGGGTGACCGGCGCGCCCATGGGGTTGCGCACGGCGGGCGCGAGCGCGGACTGGGGTCCCTGGGCGAGCATGCCGAGCAGCCGCTGCGCCAGCTGGTCCTTGCGGGCGGAGATCCAGCGCAGGTCGGGCACCATGGCCTGCCCGGCCAGGTTCGGGAAGAACAGCGAATACCGGTGGTAGGACTTGGCGAAGGCGGCCTGTTCGACGATCACGCCGGGCGGCAGATCCTTGATCCGCCACTCGCCGTCGATCTTCTCCATGTCGACCTTGGTCTCCAGGGTGCCGTCACCGGGCCGGTAGGAGCCGTCCGGCGCCAGCTCGCCGATCTTGCGCGCCCGGATCACATAGGTGGCGGAGTCGCCGTTGCGGGACTCCCGCAGCGTATTGGGCTGTGAGTCCACGACGCTGGTGGACGCGGCGTCGTCCCACTGCGCATTCGCCGCGGGCGAGAGAAACTGCCGGGCCGACTGATGCCGGTCGGACGGATCGGCCGTGGCGGCCATGAAGTCCAGCAGCAGCTGCTCGGGTTCCCGCCCGGCGACGGGCGGCAGCGGCGAGGCGCTGGTGGGCTGGTGGTCCAGGCTGCCCAGCGCCTGCGGTGCCGAGGAGTCCGGCAGGCTCGCGCACGCACTGACACTGAGCAGGCAGCCGAGCACCGCCAGGGCCCGGCGCAGGCCCGCGGACGGCCTCCTCATGATTGGCCGTCCCCCTGGGCGGCCGGCACCGAGCCGCCGGAAGTGTCGCGGCCGGAACCGGTTCCGCCGGAACCGGCGGAATCATTGTCGGCGGCATGGTTTTCCCCGTTGGCGGCGGCTTCGGGCTTGGCGGCGGTTCCGTTGTCGGGCCCACCGACAGCGCCATTGTCGGACCCACCGACAGCGCCGTTTTCCGGCCCAGCGGCAGTGCCGTTCTCGGACCCTGCGGCAGTGCCGTTCTCGGTCCCGGCGGTGGTTCCGTCACCAGCCCCGGTGGTGGAGGGGAATTCCGGGGCGATGGCCTCGAATCCCGGTTCCTCGTCCCCGGTTTCCGTGGTCGGCGTTTCGGGGCCGGGTTCGGCCCCGACGTCGTCCGGGCCCGTGGTGCCCGGTTCCACTGCGCCGGGCGCGGATTCGACCGCCGCCGCGATGGAGCCGATGGCCGCCTGGCCGGCGTCCGAGCCCGCGATGTCGAGGGCCAGCTGCTCGGGCGAGACCGCGCCGCGAATCTTGGGCGGCTCCAACGAGAGTGGGCTGGTGCCGAGCTTGCGGCCGCGGACCAGTGGCAGGGTGAGCCGGAAGCTCGCGCCCACACCGATCTCGCCCCACGCCTCGAGCTTGCCCTCGTGCAGGTTGGCGTCCTCGACGCTGATGGACAGGCCGAGGCCGGTGCCGCCGGAGCGGCGCATGCGTGAGGGGTCCGAGCGCCAGAAGCGGTTGAACACCAGCTTCTCCTCGCCCGGCCGCAGGCCCACGCCCTGGTCGCGCACCACGATGGCGACGGCATTGGCGTCCACGTCGCCGCGCATGCGCATGAGCACGGGCTTGCCCTCGCTGTGGTCGATGGCATTGGCGAGCAGGTTGCGCAGCACGCGTTCGACGCGGCGCGGATCCACCTCGGCCACCAGCGGTTCCTCGGGCATATCCACCACCAGTTCGACGCCGGACTCCTTGGCCAGGTGCCGCACCGTGGAGACCGCGGCCCGCGCGCACATGCGCACGTCCAGCGATTCCACCTGCAGCTCGGCCACGCCCGCGTCGTGACGGCTGATCTCGAGCAGGTCGTTGAGCAGTCCCTCGAAACGGTCGAGTTCGTTGACGAGCAGTTCGGCCGAGCGCGCCAGCGCCGGGTCCAGGTCGTCGCTGGATCCGTGGATGAGGTCGGCCGCCATGCGCACCGTGGTCAATGGCGTGCGCAGTTCGTGGCTGACGTCGGAGGTGAAGCGGCGCTGCAGATTTCCGAACTCCTCGAGTTGGGTGATCTGGTTGGACAGGCTCTCGGCCATCTCGTTGAACGACATGGCGAGCCGCGCCATGTCGTCCTCACCGCGCACCAGCATGCGCTCCTTGAGCCGTCCGTCGGCGAACCGACTCGCGATCCGCGCCGCGGATCTGATGGGCAGCACCACCTGTCGCGTCACCAGCGCCGTGATGGCGGCCAGCAGCACCAGCAGCACGATGCCACCGATGAGCATGGTGCCGCGCATGAGCGACAGACTCCGTTGCTCATTGGTGAGCGGGAAGATCAGATAGATCTCCAGCGAGTCGATATCGGCCGAGGGGCTGCCGATGATCAGCGCCGAGCCCTTGTACCCGTCCGGGCTGGAGACCGTGGCGAACTGATAGGAGACCTGCCGCTGCTTGACGAATTGGCGTAGCTCGGCGGGAATCTCCTGGATGGCGCCGGAGGTGATCTCCTGCCCGCTGTCGCCCGTCATGGCCAGGGCCGCCTCGTAACTGCCTGCGGCGCCGCCGGTCTGGGTCCCGCCGGCGCTGCTGAACAGCGCGCGGCGGGCGTCGTCCAGGCGACTCTGCTGAGTACCCGAATCGTGCACACCGGTCAGTTGATTCTGAACGGTGTTGCGGGCGCGACCCATCTCCTCGACGGCCGCGTTGATCTTCGCGTCCAACAACCGGTCGGTGATCTGACTCGTGAGCACGACGCCCAGAATCGTGATGACGATCAGCGACAGGGTGAGTGTGGACACGACGACACGCAACTGCAGCGAACGCCGCCAGACATGGCCCAGTTGCTCGCCCAGATTGCGGAACCAGGCCACCGCTACCGCCAGCCACCGCTGAACGCGGTTTCTGGAGCCAGCGATCACGGCGGTCCGGCCTTGTAGCCCACACCTCGGACGGTCAGCACGATCTCGGGGTTCTCCGGATCCTTCTCCACCTTGGCGCGCAACCGCTGGACGTGCACGTTGACCAGGCGGGTGTCGGCGGCGTGCCGATAGCCCCAGACCTGTTCCAGCAGCACCTCACGGGTGAACACCTGGCGCGGCTTGCGGGCCAGCGCCACCAGCAGATCGAACTCCAGTGGAGTCAGCGAGATCTGCGCCCCGCCGCGGGTCACCTTGTGCGCGGGCACATCGATGACGATGTCGGCGATGGACAGCAGCTCCTGCGGCTCCTCCTCGGTGCGGCGCAGGCGGGCCCGCACCCGGGCCACGAGTTCCTTCGGCTTGAACGGCTTGACGATGTAGTCGTCCGCGCCACTTTCCAAACCCAGGACGACGTCGACCGTGTCGGTCTTCGCCGTCAGCATCACGATTGGCACTCCCGAATCGGCTCGCAGCACCCGGCACACGTCGATGCCGTTCATGCCGGGCAGCATGAGATCCAGCAACACGAGATCCGGACGCAGCTCCCGGACCGCGGTCAGCGCCTGCGTGCCGTCACCGACGACGTGGGGGTCGAAACCCTCACCCCGCAAGACGATCGTGAGCATCTCCGCGAGAGCCATATCGTCGTCGACGACCAGAATCTTCGGCTTCATAACGTCTAGTTTGTCACCTCTCCGGCTCTGATTCGGCCGCCACGCCAACACTCGTGACCTGTCGGCGCACATCCAACCCTATCCAGCAATAATTTCCGCGAGGCGCGCGGCCAGTGTTGCCGGATCGTCACCGGTCCGATGCACCCACCACGGTCCGTGCCAGTTGATTTCGGCCAGCTCACGGTAGACAGTACCGGTGCGACGCTGCAGTCCCCCGTCTTTCTCGTAAGCGTCCAAAGCCCGTGCGGCATCGGCTTCGCCGCGCAGGCGCGCGCGTTCCTCGGCCACATCGACCGGAACATCCAGCAGAATCTGGACATCCGGGGCGGGCAATCCGAAGCGTTCGAACTCCAATTCCTCGACCCAGGCCACGATTTCGCCGTGCGCGTCCTGCTCCAGGCGGGCCGCGGAGTACGCGGCATTGGAGGCGACGTAGCGGTCCAGTAGCACGATGTCGTTGTCCGCCAGCAGTTTCGAGAGCTCGTCGCGCGCGTCGGCGCGGTCGAGCGCGAACAGCAGCGCCATGGCATTCACAGACCGAGCGGTATCTCCATGACCGCCGCGCAGCGCCTCGGCGGCGAGGTCGGCATGCACGGAGACGCCGTAGCGCGGGAAGGCCAGAGTGGCGACCCGCAGCCCGCGGGCGCGCAGGACGGTGACAACGGCGTCGGTGAGCGTGCGTTTGCCCGAGCCGTCGAGCCCTTCCACCGGAACCAGTGCACCCATGCCGCGAGAGTACCGAATCGGCCGCGGTTCGCCCCGGCGGGATCCCGTTTGTTCGAAAGGCCCAGATTTTTGTAGCCATTCGATTGCTATAGTCCGGCCATGACTGCTGGATACGTGAGGTCAACGCAGCTCAGGAGAGCTTTTGTGATCCTCGCGTTAGCGATTGCCGCCATTGGTCCAACAGCCTGCGGCAGCAACTCCAGCGACACGAGCCCGGTCGCCGTGGCCGATCCCCACCGCCCCTTCGATCTGCAGGCCCACCGCGGCGGTCGCGGCATGACCATCGAGGAGTCGCTGCCCGGCTTCGCCAAGGCCGTCGAACTGGGCGTCACCACCCTGGAACTCGACATCGTGCTCACCGCCGACAAGAGGCCGCTCATCTGGCACGACCCGGTCATCCAGGCCGAGAAGTGCGCCGACACCGCCCCGGCCTTCCCCGGCGATCCGCGGTTCCCCTACGTCGGCAAGCTGGTCCACGACCTGACCTACGACCAGGTCCACACCCTCGACTGCGGCAGGAAGCTCGCGGAATTCCCAGCGGCACAGGAGCTTCCGGGCAACAGGATCGCGACGCTGCCGGAACTGTTCGATCTGGTGAAGAGCCACCCGGGCGCGTTCGGCACCGTGCGCTACAACGTGGAGACCAAAATCGAGGCCGCCCACCCCGAACAGTCCGCCACCCCCAGGGAATTCGTCGACGTCATTCTGGGCGCCGTCGAACAGGCCGGGGCCATCGGCAAGGTCGAGATCCAGAGCTTCGACTGGAGCAGCCTGCCGCTGGTGAAGGCCCAGAACGCGAACATCCCCACGGTCGCGCTGTACGACGAGACCACCTTCGCGCCGAACAGCCCGTGGCTGGGCCCGATTCGATACGAGGAACACGCCGGGGACCCACTGGACGCGATCAAGGCCCTGGGCGCGGACATTTCCTCCCCCGCCTACGTCGACCCCTGGACCATCGACGCGAAGGTCGGCGACAAGTACTTCAAGCTCACCACGACCGCCGAGTACGTCCGCGAAGCGCACGGTTTCGGCATCCGGGTGATCCCCTGGACCGTGAACGACAAGGCCACCATCGGACTGGCGCTCGACCAGGGCGTGGACGGCCTGATCACCGACTATCCGAACCGCGCGCGCGACGTCATGCAGGAGAAGGGCTACCCCCTCCCGAGGTCCTTCCGCAAATAAGCCACGCAAATCCGAAACGCGCGCCCTTCAACTCTTGTAGGGTCCCGGGCAACACTCCCCCTGCAAGGAGCGCAACCCTGATGAAGTCCCATCTCGCACACCACGGTCCGCGTGCCGCCCTGGCCGCCGTAGCGATCACCGCCGCCGCTCTTTCCACGGCCGGTACCGCCACCGCCGCCCCCGTCACCCTCGAACCCGCCAGCGCCGACCAGGCCGCCCCCGTGGCCGACTCCGGCTCGGCGTCCTCCCTGTCGAGCAACTCCGGCTCCAGCAATGTCGCCGGCACCGGCTCCAGCGCCAGTGAGCTCCTCAGCGCCGCCATCTGCACCATCCAGGGCGGCAAGTGGGTCCCCCTGATCGACATCTGCCTCAAGTAGCGGACGCACGGCGCCAACGAGATCCGGCCGGTCACCCTCTCGGGTGACCGGCCGGATCTTCATGCGCTACAGGCGGTTTCCGCTCAGTAGCGGTAGTGGTCCGGCTTGTACGGGCCCTCCACGTCCACGCCGATGTATTCGGCCTGGTCCTTGGTGAGCTTGGTCAGCGTGCCGCCCAGGGCCTCCACGTGGATGCGGGCGACCTTCTCGTCGAGGTGCTTGGGCAGGCGGTAGACCTCGTTGTCGTACTCGTCGGGCTTGGTCCACAGCTCGATCTGCGCGATGACCTGGTTGGAGAAGCTGTTCGACATCACGAACGACGGGTGCCCGGTCGCGTTGCCCAGGTTCAGCAGGCGGCCCTCGGAGAGCACGATGATCGACTTGCCGGACTCCTTGAACGTCCACAGGTCGACCTGCGGCTTGATGTTGAGCCGGTCCGCGCCCGAACGCTCCAGGGCGGCCATGTCGATCTCATTGTCGAAGTGGCCGATGTTGCCCAGGATGGCCTGACCCTTCATCGCCTTCATGTGATCGAGGGTGATGATGTCCTTGTTGCCCGTGGAGGTGATGACGATGTCGGCCTCACCGATCGCCTGTTCCACGGTGACGACGTCGAAGCCGTCCATCAGCGCCTGCAGCGCGTTGATCGGGTCGATCTCGGTGACCTGCACGCGCGCGCCCTGCCCGGCCATCGACTCCGCACAGCCCTTGCCGACATCGCCGTAGCCGCAGATCAGCACCTTCTTGCCACCGATCAGCACGTCGGTGCCGCGGTTGATGCCGTCGATGAGGGAGTGCCGGGTGCCGTACTTGTTGTCGAACTTCGACTTGGTGACCGAGTCGTTGACATTGATCGCCGGGAACACCAGCTCACCCGCGGCCGCGAACTGATACAGCCGCAGCACACCGGTGGTGGTCTCCTCGGTGACACCCTGCACGCTCTCGGCGATCGTGCCCCACTTGCCCTTGTCGGCCTCGATGCTGGCGCGCAGCAGGTTCAGGAAGACCTTGTATTCGGCGGAGTGGGTGTCGTCCTCGGGCGGGACCACGCCGGCCTTCTCGAACTGCGCGCCGCGCAGCACGAGCATGGTGGCGTCACCACCGTCGTCGAGGATCATGTTGGCCGGCTCGCCCGGCCAGGTCAGCATCTGATCGGCGGCCCACCAGTACTCCTCCAGGGTCTCGCCCTTCCAGGCGAAAACCGGCGTGCCCTTGGGCTCCTCGACGGTGCCGTGCGGGCCGACCACGACCGCGGCGGCCGCGTGGTCCTGGGTGGAGAAGATGTTGCAGGAGGCCCAGCGGACCTCCGCGCCGAGGGAGACCAGGGTCTCGATGAGCACGGCGGTCTGCACGGTCATGTGCAGCGAGCCGGAGATGCGCGCGCCACGCAGCGGCTGCACATCGTGGTACTCCCGGCGCAGTGCCATCAGGCCCGGCATCTCGTGCTCGGCGAGGCGAATCTCCTTGCGGCCGAACTCGGCCAGTGACAGGTCCGCCACCTTGTAGTCGATGCCATTGCGGACGTCAGGGGTCATGTTGCGGGACACAGCGGTCGTCATCTGCCTCTCCTGGTCGGCTGGTTCCCCCAAACCCTACGCGGCGGCCTGGTACTCGTACGCGGCGAGGATGCGCTCCCGCTTACGGGGTTGGATATTGGCCCGGCTCACGTCGCCCGCGTAGTGGGCGAGCAAGCGCGGATCCATGACGTAGCGCCACAGCGGCGGGATCAATGCCAGCAGGATCATGGTGGCGTACCCCGCTGGAAGCTGCGGCGCCTCCTCGGAGGTGCGCAGTGTCTGGTACCGCCGCCCCGGATTGGCATGGTGGTCGCTGTGCCGCTGCAGGTGGAACATGAAGATATTGGTGACCAGCCGGTCACTGTTCCAGCTGTCGCTCGGCGAGCAGCGGGTCCAGCTGCCATTGGGCCGCTTGCGTCGCAGCAGGCCGTAATGCTCGACGTAGTTGACGGTTTCGAGCAGGCCCGCGCCGATCACCGCCTGCAGCAGCAGATACGGCAGCACCCGCCAGCCGTAGACCGCCAGCAACCCGCCGAACAGCACGAGGGTCATAGCCCAGGCCTGCAGGATGTGGTTGTGGACACTGAACCAGCGGTGTCCCTTGCGGCGCAACCGTTCTCCTTCGAGATGGATTGCCGACCGGAAGCCACCGATCACGCTGCGGGGCAGGAACTCCCACAGCGACTCACCCATGCGGGCGCTGGCCGGATCGTCGGGCGTCGCGACCCGGGCGTGGTGGCCCTTGTTGTGCTCGACGAAGAAGTGCCCGTAGGCCGACTGCGCCAGCGCCATTTTCGACAGCCAGCGCTCCAATCGCTCCACCCGGTGGCCGAGTTCGTGGGCGGCGTTGATGCCGATGCCGCTGACGAACCCGAGAGTGGCCGCCAGCCCGAGCTTGTCGACGACGGACAGATCGTCGCCGGCCCACATGTACGCGGCGATGATCAGGCCGACCACCTGGATCGGCAGGAACATGTAGGTGCACCACCGGTAGTACCGGTCATTGGAGAGTAACTCGTAATCCTCGTCGCGCGGATTGGTGCCGTCTTCCCCGACGAACCAGTCCAGGACCGGGATGGCGATCAGAATGATGATCGGTCCGATCCACCAGAACACCTCCAGCTTGGTGTGCAACACCAGCTGCGACGGCAGTAACGCACACCCGGGCGCGATCAACCCCAGCACCCACAGGTGTCGTTTCGGATCCGGCGAACCCAACCGTTTGCCGACCATTTGCACGTTTGCCCCGCTAATCAATACCTCGATGAACTTCGCAGCTACATATCTTGAAACCTAGTCCCTGTTACAGCACCCGGCCGGACCGAAAGGTGGCCACCGTTACATCATGAGCAGTCGGTTCTGCCGCAACCGACCGCGTGGTACCCACCACTGGGGCTCGAACGCAAACCAGGAGCGAAACCGGGCTCAGCGAAACCACACATATCGAACCTGCGGGCGCCCGGTCCGGCCGTAGTCGGTTCGCCGTTCCACCACGCCGTCTTCGGCCATCCGCTCCAGATACCGCCACGCCGTCACCCGGGACACCCCCACCGCGCGCCCCGCCTCACCCGCGGACAGCCCGTCCGGCGCGGCCCGCACGGCCCGCGACACCTCGTCCATCGTCTGCGGCGCAATTCCTTTCGGCGAGGTGGGTCGCTGATCCGGAGTGCGCAGCACACCGAAGGCGCGATCGATGTCCTGCTGCGACACCGCCGTCTCCCCGGCCGGCAGCGCCGCCCGGTATTCGACGTAGCGGTCCAGCTTCTCGCGGAAGGCCGCAAAGGTGAAGGGCTTCAACAGATACAGCACCACGCCGTGCGAGACGGCCGAGCGCACCATGGCCAGATCGCGCGCCGAGGTGACGGCGATGACGTCCGGCCGCGGCCGCAGTCCCGCCAGTGCCGCGGCGACGGCGAGCCCGCTCATATCCGGCAACCCGATATCCATCAACACCAGATCAATGGGGACGCCGAAAGATTGTGACCTTTTCGCGATCGAGATGGCGTCGCGACCGGTGTGCGCCACCGCGACCACCGTGAAACCCGGCACCCGCTCCACGTAAGAGCGATGTGCCGCAGCGATTTTCGGCTCGTCCTCGACGATCAGCACGCGGATCGCCGATGCCGGCGCGGCATTCATCGCGGAAACCTCACGATCACCGCGGATTCCGGTTCCCACCGGGCCCGCAACTCGCCGGCGTGCCTGGCGACCAACCGGCGTACCAGCGCCAGGCCCAGCCCGTGGTGGTCGGTCTTGGTGGAATAGCCGCGTTCGGTGGCACGGGTGAACAACTCCTCCGACATGCCCGGGCCGCTGTCGGCCACCCGGACGTACAGCTCCGGCTCGTCCCGCCGCACCGTCACCTCCACCCACGCGTCCTCGTCGTGCCCGACCGCGTCCAGGGCGTTGTCGATGAGATTGCCCAGCAGCGTGACCATCTCGTGCGGCGTCAGCGGGTCGGTGGTGTCGAGCAGCGTGTCGCCGGTGACGGTCAGCTCCACCCCGTTCTCCGCGGCCTGCTCCACCTTGCCCAGCAGCAGCGCCACCACCGCGGGTTCGGCCACCGCGCCGGTGAGCCGGTCGATGAGGGCCTGGGACAGTTCGAGTTCCGCGGTCGCGAAGTTCACCGCCTCGCGCGGGCGGCCCAGCTCCACCATGGTGACCACGGTGTGCAGCCGGTTGGCGGCCTCGTGCGCCTGGGCGCGCAGCGATTCGGCGAAACCGCGCACGGAATCCAATTCGCCCAGCACATCCCGCAATTCGGTGTGGTCGCGCAGGGTGACCACGGTGCCGATGCGGCGGCCGGCGTGCTCCACCACGTCCTGGTTGACGACCAGCACCCGGTCCGGGGTCACGTGCATCTCGTCACGGACCACACCGGTTCCCAAGCGCTGCAACGACACCGGCAGATCCGCGCGCGTGATCGGCCCGTCCGGCAGATCGAGCAGCAGCCGCGCCTGATCGTTGACCACCTCGGCGCGCTCATCGGATCTGTCGAATACCAGCAGCCCCTCGTGGATCGAGTGCAGCACCGCGTCGTGATGTTCGTACATCGCCCGCAGTTCGGCGGGCCCGAGGCCATGCGTCTGCCGTAACAGCCTGCGCCGCAACAACAGCGAACTCATCATGGCCAGCGCC
This sequence comes from Nocardia sp. NPDC004711, assembly GCF_053601595.1. Taxonomy (NCBI): domain Bacteria; kingdom Bacillati; phylum Actinomycetota; class Actinomycetes; order Mycobacteriales; family Nocardiaceae; genus Nocardia; species Nocardia sp. NPDC004711. The sequence goes on from NZ_JBSGCB010000034.1 coordinate 81,233, forward strand.
AGGCCGCCCGCCGCGGCGGCCAGGATCAGCGGCAGCTGGGCGCGGACCTGTTCGCCGATGTGGGTGCGGGTGACGCCCGCCGACACCAGCGCGACGATGCGGCCGTCGGCATCGCGCACCGGGGTGACCGCGCGAATCGACGGGCCCAGCGTGCCGGTGAAGGTCTCGGTGAACGTCTCCCCCGCGAGGGCGCGATCGATGTTGCCGCTGAAAGGTTTTCCGATCCGGTCGGTCTCGGTGTGGGTGTAGCGGGTCCGATCCGGGGCCATCACCACGATGAAGTCCATACCCGTCGCCTTGCGGATGGCCTCGGTCACCGGTTGCAGTGCGGCGGTCGGATTCGGGCTCCGCACCCCGGCCAGCGTCGAGGGCGACTGTGCCACCGCGATCGAGGTATCGATGACCTCCGCACGGGTGGCGTCGTCCTGCACCCGGCGGGTCTGCAGGAACGCCAGCATCGACGCGGCGGTGATCACCACCGCCAGTACCAGCACCTGCACCACGAACACCTGCCCGGCCAGCGTACGGCGGGCCCGGGTTCTTCGACCTCTCACGATTCCTCCGGGTACTTCATGAACATAATTTACGAAACAGTGACCCGCGTCACTCCCTGGATCATGATTCTCTCCGAACACCCGCGTGGAGCAAACGTCATGCGGGCACTGACCCGGAGGCACCAGCGAGATGAGCGACACGACAACCCGGCAGCGCCGAGACCGTACCCACTGGCTCTATCTGGCCGTCATCGTGGCCGTCGTCGCGGGCGTCCTGGTCGGCTGGCTGGCCCCGGGCGCCGGCAAGAGCGTCGGCGAGCTCGGCACGATCTTCGTGAACCTCATCAAGATGATGATCGCCCCGGTCATCTTCTGCACCATCGTGCTCGGCATCGGCTCGGTGCGGGCGGCCGCCAAGGTCGGCAAGGTCGGCGGCCTGGCCATCGGCTACTTCCTGATCATGTCCACGGTGGCGCTGGCCATCGGCCTGCTGGTCGGCAATCTGCTGCACCCGGGCTCGGGGCTGAACGTGGCCGCCCACGCGAAGGAGATCACCAAGTACGCCACCGACGCCAAGGCGGCGGGCGGCACCTGGCAGTTCCTCGAGGACATCGTGCCGACCACCCTGCTGTCGTCGCTCACCTCGGGCAAGGTGCTGCAGGCGTTGTTCGTGGCGCTGCTGGTGGGCTTCGGCATCCAGGCCATGGGCACCGCGGGCGAGCCGATCCTGCGCGGGGTCGCGTCGGTGCAGAAGCTGGTGTTCCGGATTCTGACCATGATCCTGTGGCTGGCCCCGATCGGCGCGTTCGGCGCCATGGCGAACGTGGTGGCGCGCACCGGACTCGACGCGGTCAAACAGCTGGCGCTGTTGATGGTGGCCTTCTATCTCACCTGTGTCGTCTTCATCTTCGGCGTGCTGGGCCTGCTGCTGCGGCTGGTGGCCGGGAACTCCATCTTCAAGCTGGTGCGCTACCTGGCGCGGGAGTACCTGCTGATCTTCGCCACCTCGTCCTCGGAGTCGGCACTGCCGCGGCTCATCGCCAAGATGGAGCATGTCGGCGTGGACCGCACCACCGTGGGTGTGGTTGTCCCGACCGGGTATTCGTTCAACCTGGACGGCACCGCCATCTACCTGACCATGGCCACCCTGTTCGTGGCCGACGCCATGGGCAAGCCGCTGTCCTGGCACGAGCAGATCGGCCTGCTGCTGTTCATGATCGTGGCCTCCAAGGGCGCGGCGGGTGTCACCGGCGCGGGCCTGGCCACGCTGGCCGGCGGCCTGCAGAGCCATCGCCCGGAGCTGCTGGACGGCGTCGGCCTGATCGTCGGCATCGACCGGTTCATGTCGGAAGCCCGTGCGCTGACCAACTTCTCGGGCAATGCGGTCGCCACGCTGCTGATCGGCACCTGGACCAAGACCATCGACCCGGCCCGGGTCCGCGCGGTGCTGGATCGCGAGATCCCCTTCGACGAGCAGGCCATGGTGGAGGACCACCCGGCCCCCGCCGCCCCGGAAGCACCGGGCTCGCAAGAGAAAGACCTGGTTCCGGCCTGAACCCAACCCCCAGGCCGAACCCGGACCGTCGGCGCGTTCTCCCCCCGTACGCGCCGGCGGAACCCGCACCCTGCCCGCACGACCAGCCGCCTCCGGCTCGTGCGGGCAGGGTTTCCCTTTTGTTTCAGGCCCCGACCGCGTTGTCTAGGCGCCGACCGCGTCCAGGGCCAGGGTGGCGGCGATGGCATTGGCCAGCTCGGCGCCCTTCACCTCGAAATGCCGCGCGAAATAGGCCAGGTGCTCGCCGTGCTCGTGGAAGTGGTGCGGGGTCAGCACGGCCGAGAACACCGGCACATCGGTCTCGAGCTGCACCCGCATGAGCGCGTCGACGACGGTCGAGGCCACGAAGTCGTGCCGGTAGATGCCGCCGTCCACGACGAGCGCGCAGCCCGCGACCGCGGCGTAGGAGCCGCGAGTGGCCAAACGCTTGACCTGCAACGGGATTTCGAACGCACCGGGCACCTCGATCACGTCGACCTCGGTGTAGCCGCGCTCGAGCAGCCCGGCCCGGCAGGATGCGACGGCCTTGTCGACGATGTCGCTGTGCCAGCGCGCGGCGACGAGGGCGATACGAGTGGAAGTGGGTGACATGGGGATTCCTCCTGTTCGCGATGTCACCCAGGGCAAGACGCGAACAGGCCCGTCCAGCGGTGCGGACGTGCCGGTGCCGCGTTCTCTTTCATCCGGACTGTGACCGTCGGCTCCGGGATCACACCGGAATCTGCTCGACCCACACTGCCGATGAGAGACACTGTGGCGCTCGCGGGCTCGTGCACTCCGGATCGGCCCGGATGCCATTACCGCCGGTGGGGAATTCCACCCCGCCCTGAGAACGTGTACGTAGCGGACAGTAACACGGGGATTCCGGCATCCGGAACCCCGTGTACCGCACAACACGACAGCACGGCCGGTGTCAGCGCACCAGCACGTCGGAATCGGCGGGCAGCCCGTCCACCGGCCACCAGCGCAGGTCGGTCGACTCCGAACTGCGTACCGGCACAGCCCCTTCCGGTGCCTTGATCTTGAACAGCAGGTCCAGGTGCCGGGTCGGCACGCCCAGCGAGCAGGTGATGGGGTGCGCCTGCGCGCCGTAGAGGCCGGGCTCGAGCACCAGCCCGTCGATGCCGGACTCCTCGGTCGCCTCACGGAAGGCGGCCGCCGCGACCGAATCGTCGGATTCCTCACAGTGCCCGCCCAATTGGATCCAGCGGCCCACCCGCGGGTGCAGGGTCAGCAGCACCTCGCGCTCGTCGTGGGAGAACACGATGGCCGAGGCGGTGATGTGCCCGGCCGCGTGCTCGCGCAGGCAGCCGCGCGGCGCGGAACCCAGGAAGGCCAGCATGGCCTCCCGGATGGAGCACTCCGGACCCGTTGCCGGAGACCAGGTCTCCAGCAGCTCGGTCGCCGATTTGTGCAGCGACTCCGCGCTCACAGCTCGACCAGCCCGAGGCCGGGCTCGCGCGCCTCGCGCGGGGCGACCTCGTCGAGCGGGTACCCGATGGCGATGGCGCCCAGCGGATTCCAGTCCGCCTCCAGGCCCAGCACGTCGCGGGTGACCTCGGGCGCGAAGATGGTCGACCCGATCCAGCAGCTGCCCACGCCTCGCACGGCCAGCGAGACCAGCAGGCCCTGCACGGCCGCGCCCACCGCGACGGTGAACATGGTCTGCTCGGCGGCGCGGCGGCGCTCGTCCGGATAGTCGTGCGCGCCGTCGGGCACGCAGAACGGGATGATCATCTCGGGGGCGTCGAAGAGGATGCGCCCGCGCGCGACCCGCTTCTCCACGCTCTCCGGGGTGCGGCCGTCACCGGTCAGGTCGGTGCGCCACTTCTCGGCCATGGCCTCCAGCAGCTGCTCGCGCAGGCCGCGCTTGCGGACCCAGACGAAGCGGACCGGACGGGTGTGGTGCGGCGCGGGCGCGGTGAGCCCGGCGGCGACGGCCTCGCGAATGAGCTCCGGCGGCACCGGCGTCTCGGCGAACCGTCGCACCGAACGTCGCAGCGGCACCGCCTGTTTGCGGCCGAGCTCGACGGATTCCTCGGTGCCCAGCCAGAACAGATCGTCCTCGCCGCGCCGCAGCAGATCCCCGGCGGTGGATCCGTCGTCGGTGTAGTCGAGCCCGCGCACCACCGCGACCGGGACGCCGCCCAGCTTGCCCTTCACCAGGTCCGCGGCCGCGGCCAGCTCGTCGGCCACCGCGACCAGGGTGACGTGCAGTTCGTTGCCCTGCCCGTCGACCGCGCCGTCGTAGTCGTGCAGCACCCGGATGCCCGCCGACCCGATGGCGGCGTCGATCTGGCCGTTGCGCCAGGCCCGGCCCATGGTGTCGGTGATGACCACGGCCACCTGCACGCCCAGGCGGTCGGCCAGCGCGGTGCGCAGCGCCTTGGCGCTGGCGTCCGGATCCTCCGGCAGCAGGACCAGTTCGCCCTGTTCCACATTGGAGCCGTCGACTCCGGAGGCGGCCTGCACGATGCCGAGCCGGTTCTCGGTGATGAGGGTGCGGTTCTTGCGCGCCAGCACCCGCACCGACTCGTCGAGCACCAGTTGCCGGCGCGCGGCGTCGCGTTCCTCGGGGTCGCTGGGCGCGGTCACGATGCGGCCCTCGGCCTTGGCGACGATCTTGCTGGTCACCACCAGCACGTCACCGTCCTGGAGCCAGGGCGCCCGTGCCGCGATGGCTTCGGAGACATCGTCGCCCGGGCGGAATTCCGGCAGGCCCGGAACGGGCAGGATGCGCAGTTCACCGCCGGACGCATGATCGCCCAGCGCTTCGATGGAATCCGTTGTCACGGTTTGACTCCCGCGATGTCGAGGGCTTCGCGAACCATCTCGGCGGTCGCGGCCGGGTCGGTCATGAGCAGTGGCACGCTCCGGACTTCGACGCCCGGAATGTCGGCGGTGTCGCCGGTGTGCACGAGCCAGCCGTCGAGAATGCCGGTGCTCGAGCGCGCGCCGTAGTAGGTGCCGACGGCCTCGGCGGAGGTTTCGACGCCGATCACCGACAGGCACTCATCGGCCATGCCGCGCAACGGTTTTCCGCCGATCACCGGGGACAGTCCGATCACCTTGGCATCGGTGGTGCGCAGTGCGCCCCGAATGCCGGGAACCGAGAGGATGGCGCCCACGCTCACGACGGGGTTCGACGGAGCGAGCAGGATCACATCCGCCGATTCTATGATTTCGATCACACCCGGGGCTGGTTTCGCAGCATCTGCCCCAATAGTCACGAATCCATGGGTCTCTACGTTCGCCCGGTATCGAACCCACCACTCCTGGAAATGGATCGCGCGGCGTTCGCCAGGGTTCTCCGGGTCGCCGATTACGACATGTGTTTCGCATCGGTCATCGGTTGCCGGAAGCAGTTTCACACCCGGTTGCCACCGATTGCAGAGCGCCTCGGTGACCGCCGAGAGCGGGTATCCCTGACGCAGCATTTCGGTGCGAATGAGATGCGTGGCGATATCGCGGTCGCCCAGCCCGAACCAATCGGGCTGAGCCTTGTATTTCGCCAGCTCCTCCTTGGCGCTCCAGGTCTCGTTCGCGTGCCCCCAGCCCCGTTCGGGGTCGATGCCGCCACCCAGGGTGTACATGCAGGTGTCCAGGTCAGGACAGATGCGCAGCCCGTGCATCCACACGTCGTCGCCGACATTGACGATGGCCGTGGTGTCGGCTCCGGGCAGCAGTTCGCGCACCCCCGTCAGGAACCGCGCGCCGCCGACTCCGCCGACCAGGACGGCGATCCGCAGGCCGGTGCCGGGCGCGGTGTCCGCTTGTTCTCGAGTCACATCCGCACAGCCTATGCGTTCGAAGCGGAAAGTCGTCCCGCAGCTCATTTGCTGCGAATTTGCTATTTGAACTGCGGGAACGCCTCCCGACGGGGTCGCAGATGGTAACGGAATCGCTTCGGCAGCTTGACCATCGCCGCTCCCGGCGTGTCTAATCACAGGCATGTCATTCCGGGTCCGCGTGAGAGTGCAAGGCGCGGACGGGTTTTCGAACAGGCGTTCGCACCGGAGTGGCGCCAAGCTCGGGGATGGCCGCGGGACTACGCCGCGGTGTTGGGCCGTCGGTGGGATCGGCTCCGACGGATTAATCATTCTGCGCTAACACACAGTGAGGAGGCGGAGCGATGGCCGAAGAGCTGGCCCCGTCGGGCATTCCGGGCGGTGTATCGCAAACCGATTCCACGACTGGCGCAGCACCTGACTTCTGCGCCGACGATCGGAACGGATACGAGGGGGGTGAACCGATGACGACTGTGCGACTGGGGGGCGGACAGTGGGCGCGAACCGCCTACCAGCCCGAACCGCCGCGGCTGAGCCTGATCGTCACCGGTGCCGAGGATATGTACGACACTTTCTCGCGCGGCGGTCGCATGATGACCGAGGCCGAACAATGGCAGGAACGGGCGCTGTGCGCCCAGACCGACCCGGAGGCGTTCTTCCCGGAGAAGGGCGGCTCCACCCGCGAGGCCAAGCGCATCTGCATGGGCTGCGAGGTCCGCGACGAATGCCTCGAATACGCCCTGGCCAACGACGAGCGCTTCGGCATCTGGGGCGGACTCTCCGAGCGGGAGCGCCGCCGCCTGAAGCGGGGCATCAGCTGAGACTCCCCCGCCTCCCCGAGCCTTCAGCGGGCGGCTTGGGAGCCGTTGACCGCTGGTAACCCGTGTCGGCGGTTGGGTGCCCAGACCACCTTGGACGTACCCGGCGAGTTACCCCGAACTTACGAAATCAGTTGTTGCGAAACGGAGTTCGGGGTAGGGCGGATGGGTTCCGGCTATTCCGGGTCGGGATCGATGATGTCGGGTTCCACACCCAAGTAGGTGGCGATCTGTTGTACGAGGACCTCGCGCAGCAGGTCGACCAGGTCGTCGGGGTCGCCGGCACGGAGCTCCAACGGCTTGCGGAACAAGACGACGCGGGCGCGGGTGGCCATGCCGTAGCGGTCCACGCCGGCCGGGATCAGGCGGGAGAGGGGTACCGGGCCGTCGGCCACCACCTCATCCGGCCAGGTGACCGAATCCGGGTGCAGCGGACGGATTTTCGGCACGTCGTCGACGGCGATGTCGAGCTTGGTGAGCTGCTCGTGCCAGCGGGTCTCCAGCGGCGCGAAGGCCTCCAGCACCAGACGGTCGAACTCCTGGCCCCGGGTGCGCCGGGCGGGCACGGTCGGTGGCAGCATCGGCCCGCGCACACCCCGCCCGCGGCGGATGACCGACCGCGCGGTGGGCGGTCGCCTCTTACGTGAACGGGTCATACCTTGAATCTAACCCTTACCCCGGGCGGGTGTGAGCACCCGCCTCGCCGGGCCGCCCGGCCGGTGCGGCGGCCCGCCCCGACGGCATTCCGGAGACCCGGCGACCGCATTCCGGGGGCCGTCGCGACGCGCCCGCGGCACGAAAGCGCACAGCTACCCGAGGCCCTCATGGCGCGAGTGAGACGGGCTTCATTGAGCGTGTCTGTGTCCACGAGGGCGTGAGGGGGGTTACCCTGCATGGCGTGATCCCCATGCGTCGTTGCTGCCGTCCAGGCTGCAAGAACCCGGCCGTCGCGACGCTGACCTATGTGTACTCCGACTCGATGGCAGTCGTGGGTCCGCTGGTCACGGTGGCGGAGCCACACTCCTGGGACCTGTGTGAAACGCATGCTTCCCGGATCACCGCGCCCAAGGGCTGGGAGTTGGTCCGCCACGAGGGCGGGTTTTCCTCCTCGACCCCGGACGACGACGATCTCACCGCGCTCGCCGAAGCCGTCCGCGAGGCCGGATTGCGCCGCCGCACACCGGAACCCGATCCGCGCGGCTACACCGACTACGCTCCCGCCCCGCAGCGCCCGACCCGCGCGGGTCGTACCGGCAGACGCGGCCATCTCCGTGTGCTGCCGGACCCGCCGGACCGCCTCTCCGAGACTTGAGCGAGCGGCTATGAGCCGTGATCCATCGACATTCCGTGCCGGCGGTGGAGTGCCGCCGACAATTTCGGACGTACCCGGCAAGTCACCCGCGCCTCACGAGATCAGTTGTCCGATTGGCAAGGGTCGGGGGAAGTCTCTCATTGTCGCGGTCAGCTACTAGGGTGGTGCGCATGACAGTCGCCCGGTCCGCCGAGTCCGTTCAAGCAGTCATCAAGGCATACGACGTTCGCGGAGTTGTCGGCGAACAGATCGACGCGGACTTCGTCCGGGACGTCGCCGGGTCCTTCGCCCGGCTGATGCGCGGCGAGGGCGCCCGGCGCATCGTCATCGGTCACGATATGCGCGACTCCTCACCGGAATTGGCCGCCGCCTTCGCCGACGGCGTGCTCGCCCAGGGACTCGACGTGGTGCACATCGGCCTGGCCTCCACCGACGAGCTCTACTTCGCCTCCGGCCACCTGGACTGCCCCGGGGCCATGTTCACCGCCAGTCACAATCCCGCCAAGTACAACGGCATCAAGCTGTGCCGCGCCAAGGCGCTGCCGGTCGGTCAGGACACCGGCCTGGCCACCATCACCGAAGAGGTCGTCGCCGGCGTCCCGGCCTTCGACGGGCCGCGCGGCACCGAGACCCGGGAGGACCTGCTCTCGGCCTACGCCGACTTCCTGCACAAGCTGGTGGACCTGAGCGGTTCGCGCCCGCTGCGCATCGCGGTGGACGCCGGCAACGGCATGGGCGGCTACACGGTGCCCGCCGTGCTGGGCACGCTGCCGCAGTACACGGTCGAGCCGTTGTTCTTCGAACTCGACGGCAGCTTCCCCAATCACGAAGCCAATCCGCTGGATCCGAAGAATCTGGTGGATCTGCAGGACCACGTCCGCAAGACCGGCGCCGACCTCGGCCTGGCCTTCGACGGCGACGCCGACCGCTGCTTCGTGGTGGACGAGAAGGGCGACCCGGTCTCGCCGTCGGCCATCACCGGCCTGGTGGCCGAGCGCGAGCTGACCAAGGAACCGGGCGCGACCGTCATCCACAACCTGATCACCTCGCGGGCGGTGCCGGAGCTGGTGACCGAGCTCGGCGGCACCCCGGTGCGCACGCGGGTCGGCCACTCGTTCATCAAGCAGCAGATGGCGGCCACCGGCGCGATCTTCGGCGGCGAGCACTCGGCGCACTACTACTTCCGCGACTTCTGGGGCGCCGACTCCGGCATGCTCGCGGCCCTGCACGTGCTGGCCGCGCTGGGCGAGAAGGACCGGCCCATGTCGGAACTGGCCTCCGCCTACGCGACGTACGCGGCCTCCGGGGAGATCAATTCGACGGTGGCGGATGCGCAGGAGCGGACCCTGGCCGTACTCGAGGCGTTCGGCAAGCGGGCGAAATCGGTCGATCGGCTGGACGGTGTGACCGTGCAGCTGGCCGACGGCGCGTGGTTCAACCTGCGCGCCTCCAATACCGAACCGCTGCTTCGACTCAACGTCGAGGCGCGATCGCAGGATGAAGTAGACGCACTCGTAACCGAGATCCTGAGCATCGTCCGCGCCTGACTGGAATAGTGGAATCACAGAGCTTGGATTCACCGTCTGGTGACCCGATGAGGGGAGGTGGCAACGCCCGATGATCGCTGGGACACCGGTAATCGACCTCGATGACGTCGCCTCGCTGGAGGCGGCGGACGCCGGGGGTGTACTCCGCTCCGCCGCGTCGGGGGGAGCCCAGGTAAGGGCAACCGCCGCGGCACTTTCCGAAGATGCGCTGACCCGGCTGACCGATCTGCGACCCCGCAGTCTGGTGCTGGTGTCGGGCAGCGGGCGCGCCGCGCGCGCGGCGGCGCTGTTGATCGCTGCCCTCGGCGACCGCACGAGTATGCCGCTGGTACCGGCGACTTCGATCCCGCCGTGGGTCGGGCCGCTGGACGTGGTGCTGGTGGCGGGTGACGACGCGGGTGATCCGCGACTGGCCGAAGCGGTGGACCGAGCACTTCGACGGGGTGCCGAAGTGGTCGTGGCCGCACCGGACGAGGGACCCATCCGGGCGGCCGCCGCCGGGCGCGCCACCATTCTCGCGCCGCGGGTGCGGGTCCTCGACCACAACCGCATGCTGCGCTATCTGGCCGCGGGCCTGGCCGTGCTGACCACCATCGACCCGCACCGCATCGGGCCGCTGGTGCCCGAATTGAACGCTCTCGCAGACCTGCTCGACGAGGAGGCGCTGCGCGACGGACCGCAGCACGAGGCCTTCCACAATCCCGCCAAGACCCTGGCCACCCGCATGCAGCAGCGCAAGCGCCTGGTGCTGGCCGGCGATTCCGGCGCCGCCACCGTGCTCGCCGAGCACGGCGCCGAGGTGCTGCTGGCCACGGCCGGGCAGACCGCCACCGCGGTCACGCTCTCGGAAGCCGTTGCGGCGCACGGCCGGTTGGTCGCCACCGCCGGGGTGGCCGCCCCCGGATTCGATCCGCTGTTCCACGACGAGCAGCTGGACGGGCCGGCGCCGGTGGAGCAGGTGCGGGTGTTCGTGGTGAGCGCCGATCCGGACGAGGTGACGGTGCGCCGGCGACTGGCCGTGTTCGGTTCCGACGCCGGGCTGGTCGACACCGACCTGATCACCCTGGACACCGAGGTGGCCGCCGCAGCCACCGTTGCCGCCGAGGCGGCGGGGCAGACCGCGCCCGCCGGCCGGGGTGGTGAGCTGGAAAAGCTTGCGGTACTCGCACTTCGGCTGGAGATGGCGGCCGCCTATCTCCGACTACTCGGTTCCCGCCCGGCCACCGGTCCGGGACGCTACGACGGGGGCAATTACTAGTGCACGAACTCGTTGGTGCGCTGCGTTCCTACGCTTGGGGTTCGCGCACCGCGCTCGCTCAGCTGTGCGGACGACCGGTCCCCTCCGCACACCCGGAGGCCGAACTCTGGTTCGGCGCACATCCCGCCGATCCGGCGCGGGTGCAGATCAACGGGCACAGCGAATCCCTGCTGGAGCTGGTCAGCGCCGACCCGCAGCGCGAACTCGGGCCGGTGTCGGGCGAATTCGGCGGAAAGCTGCCGTTCCTGCTGAAGGTCCTCGCCGCCGAGGAGCCGCTCTCGCTGCAGGCGCACCCCAGCGTCGAGCAGGCCCGGGCCGGGTTCGCGCGGGAGAACCACAACGGGGTCGCCATCGACTCCCCCATGCGCAACTACCGCGACGAGAACCACAAGCCCGAACTCGTGGTGGCGCTGCACCGTTTCGAAGCGCTGGCCGGATTCCGCGATCCGCGCCAGACCGTGCGGCTGCTCAATGCCCTGGACGTGCCGGAACTGAGCCAGTACGCCGAACTGCTTGCCGCCCAGCCCGACTCGGCGGGGCTGCGCACGCTGTTCACCACCTGGATCGCGCTGCCGCAGGGCAGTCTGAGCATGCTGCTGCCCAAGGTGCTCGACGGCTGCGTGCGGTATCTGTCGGAGGCCCGAAGCGGCGGCGCCGGCAAGGAATTCGTGGCCGAGGTGCGCACGGCGCTCGAGCTCGCCGAGGCGTATCCCGGCGACGCCGGGGTGCTGGCAGCGCTGCTGCTCAACCGCATCACCCTGGAGCCGGGCGAGGGCCTGTTCCTGGACGCCGGGAACCTGCACGCGTACCTGCGCGGGGTCGGTGTGGAGATCATGGCCAACTCCGACAATGTGCTGCGCGGCGGGCTCACGCCCAAGCACGTGGATGTGCCGGAGCTGCTGCGGGTGCTGGACTTCGAGCCGCTGGACCTGCCGGTCGTGACGGCGGAACGGGTGTCGGACAGTGTTTTCCGCTACCACACGCCCGCGCCCGAATTCGCGCTCAGCCGTTTCGAACTGGCCGCGGGGGGCGAGCCGGTACCGGTGCTGCGGTCGGGACCGGGGATCGCGCTGGTCACGCACGGGCGGGTGAAGCTGTCCCAGGGCAATCACGAGCTGATTGTGGAACGCGGGCGCGCGGCGTGGATCTCGGCCGCCGACGGCGGGATTCGCGCGCAGGCGATCGCGGTGGACGAGGATGGCGACGGGGACGCGGACGGCTCGGCGCAGCTGTTCTGCGCGGCCGTCGGCGAGGAGTGACGCCCGGGCTCTAGTAGGCTCTCCCGGTCAAAGGCGTTTTAGGACAAAACGGACAGAGGATTCGGGAAGGGGCGGTTCATTGTCTGCGGGCGGCGGTAAGAAGGCCATCCTGGCGGCGCTGAGCGCGAACGCCGGCATCGCGGCGGCCAAATTCGTGGGCGCGGCGATCACCGGATCGGCGTCCATGCTGGCCGAGGCCGTGCACTCGGTGGCCGACACCTCCAACCAGGGGCTGCTGCTGCTCGGCCAGCGCCGCGCGGAACAGGAGGCCGACCAGCTGCACCCGTTCGGCTACGGGCGCAACCGGTACTTCTATTCGTTCGTGGTCGCGCTGGTCATCTTCGCGCTCGGCTCGCTGTACGCGATCTGGGAGGGCATCCACAAGATCCAGCATCCCGAGGAACTGTCCAATCCGATCGTCGCGATCGTCATCCTCGGCCTCGCCATCTGCCTGGAGGGCTTCAGCTTCATCACGGCCATGCGGGAATCCAAGCCGCTCAAGGGCAATTCGAGCTGGTGGCGGTTCATCCGCAACTCGCGCAATCCGGAGCTGCCGGTGGTGCTGCTGGAGGACTCGGGCGCGCTGATCGGCCTGATCTTCGCCTTCGCGGCCATCAGCCTGACCATGATCACCGGCGATCCGGTGTGGGACGGCGTGGGCACCCTGGCCATCGGCCTGCTGCTCGGCGTCATCGCCGTCATCCTCATCATCGAGATGCAGAGCCTGCTCATCGGCGAGGGCGCGACGCCCGAGGAGGACGCCGCGATCCGCACCGCACTGGTCGACGACCGGCGCATCGACCGGGTCATCCACCTGCGCACCCAGTATCTGGGTCCGGAGGAAATGCTGGTGGCCGCAAAGGTTTCCATCGTGCCCGGCCTGACGATCGCCGATATCGCCACCGCGATCGACGACGCCGAGGCGCGGGTGCGCGCCGAGGTCCCGGCCGCCCGGGTCATCTACCTGGAGCCGGATCTATACCGGACGCACTCCCCCGCCTCCCCGAGCCTTTAGCGGACGGCTCAGGTGCCGTTGACAGTTGGGAACCCGTGCCGGCGGTTGGCGGCCCAATCGATTTCGGAGGTACCCGACGAGTTACCCCCACGAAATCAGTTGTCACTTATCGGTCGGCCAGGCGGATGACGAATCGCAAGCCCGACCAGGTGTCGTCGATGGCGGCGACCTTGTTGTCGACCAGCCCCTGAGCCAAACCGTATTCCCGAGCGGCGTTCTCACCGAGATCGGTGGGCACGCCGCTCGCCTTCTTGGGCCAGGCCAGCCACAGGCCGCCGTCGACCGCCAGCCGCTGCCGCCACCCGGGGAACCGCCGCGTCAGGGTGGCCCGGTCCGGACAGAACCCGAGGATCACGTCGTAGGGCCCGGCGGCCGCCCGGCGATGCACCTCGACCCCGCCGGGCAGTTCACCCAGCTCGAAACCCGCCGGCGCACCGGCCAGCAGTACCCGGCTCTCGGCCTTGATGCCGAGCTTGCGCGGCAGGGGCGTGCCCGAATATCCGGCCATGCCCCGGAGCGTAGCAATCAGATGCGCCAGTGGTCGGTGAGTAGTTCGAGAGGGTCGGTGCGGACGTCGAATTCGGTGCGCAGGGCGTGGCGAGCGGCGAAGTAGCCGTTCATGCCGTGCACGCCCGGGCCGGGCGGGGTGGCCGCGGAGCACAGGTAGACCCCGGGCAGCGGGGTCGCGTACGGATTCCAGCGGGGCGCGGGGCGGAAGACGGTCTGGCGCAAGGTCATCGCGCCCGCCGAGATGTCGCCGCCGATGTAGTTCGGGTTGTGGGCGGGCATGGTGGCGGCCGTGCGGACATGGGTGCCGAGAACGAGGTCGCGGAAACCGGGGGCGAAGCGTTCGACCTGGGCGGTGACGGCCTCGGTGAGATCCTCGGCGGAACCGTTGGGGACGTGGGCGTAGGTGTAGAGGGTGTGCTTGCCCTCCGGGGCCCGGGTCGGATCGACGACGCCGGGCTGGATGGCCAGCACGTAGGGGCGGTCGGCGTGCCGCCCTGCGGCCACGGCCTTTTCGGCGGCGACGGCCTCGGCGCGGGTGCCGACCAGATGCAGAGTGCCGGCGCGATCACAGCCGGTGGCCTGCCACGGGACGGGTCCGGCGAGCGCGAAGTCCACCTTGCAGGCCGCACCGCCGTAGCGGAACCTCTTGAGCGCGAAGTTGTATCGGGCGGGCAGGGTCGCGATGCGCTGGAGTTCGGCGGGCGCGACATCCAGCAGCACGGCCCGGACCTCGTCGAATTCGTCGAGGGAATCCACGCGGTGGCCGGTGAAGATGCGGCCGCTATGGGTTTTCAGATCATCGGCGAGCGCGTCCACGATGGCCTGGCTGCCGCCGCGCGGGACCGGCCAGCCACTCACATGGGCGAGGGTGCCGAGCAGCATCGCGACGCCCGCGCCCGGCACGCCCCGCGGGGGCCGGATGGCATGCGCGGCCACGCCGGTCAGCAGGGCGGGCGCGATGTCCTCGCGAAAACGCATGTTCCACAACGGCGTCGACTGTTCGAGCAGCCGGCGGACGAAGCGCAGTTCGATGCCCGGATCCAGGTGCAGCAGACCGGCCGGGTCGATCGGCGGGTGCCGCAGGTCCGACATGGCCAGCCCGACCAGGTCCTCCCACTTGCGCACCAGCGGGCCGAACAGCCGCCGCCAGGAACCACCGTCGCGCCCCAGGCCGTCGGCGGTGCGGTCGAGATCGAGCCAGGCCAGACCGGCGTGCCCGCCGTCGAGCGGATGCGCGTAGGAAACCTGCGGAGTGAGCAGTTCGACGCCGTGCGTCTTCAGATCGAAGGCCCGGAAGACCGGGGACGCCACCGCCATGGGATGCGCGCCCGCGCACAGGTCGTGGTGAAAGCCCGGCAGGGTCAACTCGCCGGTGCGGCAGCCGCCGCCGATGTGGTCGGAGGCCTCGTACACCTCCACCTCGAGCCCGGCCCGGGCCAGGATCACCGCCGCCACCAGCCCGTTGGGCCCGGATCCGACCACCACCGCGTCAGCCATGAATTCAGGGTAGGCCGGACACGGCCGGTGATGGCGCAACCATGGGGTCAGTCACCGCGAACCCATTGCGCGACCAGGATTTCCAGCCGCTGGTCCCGGAAGCCGGGCCGCAGGCGGCCACTGCGATCCAGGGTGGCCAGCCCGTGCAGGCTGCTCCAGCCGACCTCGGTGAAGGTCTCGGGATCGTGCGGCGGGGCGAAGGGGGCGAAGGTCTGCAGCAGCTCGCCGAAGGCGTCCTTCAACGCCGGCGGCGCCTCGGGGCCGAACTTCAGGTCGGTGTGCAGCAGGAACATGGCGTCGTAGAGGGCGGCGCTGTCGCGGGCGAAGTCGAGGAAGCCCTGAGCGACCGCGCGCAACGCCTCTTCCGGGGTGGCGGCGGAGGCGCGCAGTTGCTTGACGACCGCGGCGAATTCGGTGCAGCCCGCCTCGGCGACAGCCGACACGATGGCGTCCTTCCCCGCGAAATGGCTGTACAGCACGGGCTGGCTGTATTCGATGCGCTCGGCGAGCTTGCGCACGGTGACCGCGTCCCAGCCGTCGGTCTCGGCGATCTCGCGGGCGGTGTCGACGATGCGCTGCCGGCGCTCGGCGCGCTCGCGTTCCTTACGGGTCTGGATGACGCTCATACGAAAACTCTAGCATCGCTAGACAAACTACCGACGAATGATTTAGCGTTGCTTCATCAGTTAGCACTGCTAGAACTTGGAGCACCGGACATGATCACCTCGCGCCTCACCTCCCGCATCGCCACCACCCTCGCCGTCGCCGGAGCCGGCTTCATCGCCTACATCGGCGTCCGCTACCTGGCCGACCCGCAGGCCATGGCGCCCACCTTCGGCATGCGGGTCTCCCCCACCGGCGAAGCCGCCGACTTCCTGAACGTCAAGGGCGTCCGCGATGCGGCCTGCGCGCTGCTCATCGTGGCCCTGCTCGCCGCCCGCCAGCGATACGCACTCGGCATCGTCATGCTGGTCATGGCCACCATCCCCACCGGCGACATGCTCACCATCCTGCGCCACGACGGCTCGACGGCCACGGCCTTCGGCGTCCACGGCGTGACCGCCGCCCTGGTCGCCGCCACCGGCCTGCTCCTGGTGAACGAGCGCACCGCCACGGCAGGCCGCGCCATCACCGAGTGACCCGCCTCACACCGCGATGAATTCGCTCGCGCGGCGCCGTCGATCCCTTCGACACCACAGCGCAAGGAGATGATCATGGCGACCACCAAGCCCCACGGCCCGGCCTCGTACTTCCCCTCCATCGAGGCCAAATACGGCCGCCCCGTGGACGAATGGTTCGCCACACTGACCGCCTCCGGCCGCACCGGCCACAAGGACCTGGTCAACTGGCTGAAGACCGAACACGAGCTGGGCCACGGCCACGCCACCGCCCTGGTCCAGTTCCACCTCAACCCCGGCAAGTGGGAGCGCTGACCCGCCCCCACCCGGGAAGGTCACGCACCTCGGCCACCAGCAGCGGGCCGAGCGACACCGCGGCGAAGGCGAATCCCCCCACCAGCGCCACCGGCGACGCACCGAAGCGGGCGGCCGGCGGCCCCACCATCAGCTGCCCGCCCGGGATCGCCGCATAGGACAGCAGATCGCCGTAAGCGTGACCCGCGAGAGCATGTCACGCGGAACATGCTGCTGCAGTGAGACTTCCGAAGCGATATCGAGCGCGGTGATCCCGACCCCCGCCAGGACGGCACACCCCAGCGGCATCGGCAGACCGGCCCCGAAACCCCCAGCACCGCGAGCGCCAACGCCACCGGCGTCATCGCGCTCGCTGCCAGCGAGATCGCGCGGATCACGAGAAATCGCCGATAGCCGGATGGAAGCCTGACGCGAGCGTCCGTCGAATTCACCTACGGAAGACTACTTTTCGCGAGAGCCCTTCCGCTGCAACGCCTGCGCGAGATCCAACGTGATGGTGAACGGGACGCTGACCTCGAGCCGGTCGTGATAGATGCCAGTGGGCTCGTACGTCTCGATGGCCGGATCAAGTTCGCAGACCTAGACCACGACGCGGTCGTCGCAGTTCTCCACGCGCCAGAGGTGTGGAATCCCGGCTTCGGCGTACAGCAGCGGCTTACGTTTACGGTCACCGCGAATGTCTGACTGCCGGAACCTGATCGGCCGTCCACCTCGGGAGGTGGACGGCCGGTCGAGGGGTTCGTGGCGGTCAGACGTCGGTGGAGAAGCGGATGCCGCCGTCGGGGATGTCGACGCCGGGCCAGATGCGGGCGCCGCGGAGGAGTTCGCAGCGGGCGCCGACGTTGGCGCCGTCGCCGATGACGGCGTCGCGGACCAGGGCGCGCGGGCCGATGCGGGCGCCGAAGCCGATGATCGAACGCTCCACGGTGGCACCGGCTTCCACGCGCGCGCCGTCGAAGAGGATCGCGCCGTCGAGACGTGCGCCCGCGCCGACCTCGGCGCCGCGGCCGACGACGGTGCCGCCGATGAGGAGGGCGCCGGGGGCGATACCCGCACCGGGGTGGACCAGGGATTCGCCGCGCTGACCCGGCAGGGCCGGGGACGGGGCGATGCCGCGGACCAGGTCGGCCGAACCACGGACGAAGTCCTCGGGGGTGCCCATGTCACGCCAGTAGGAGATGTCCACGTGGCCCTGGATGTGCGCGCCCTCGGCGAGCAGCGACGGGAAGGTCTCCCGCTCGACCGAGACCGGACGGCCGGCGGGGATCTTCTCGATGTACTCGCGGCGGAAGACGTAGCAGCCCGCGTTGATCTGATCGGTCGGCGGATCCTGGGTCTTCTCCAGGAACGCGGTGACCCGGCCGTTCTCGTCGGTGGGGACGCAGCCGAACGCGCGGGGGTCGCTCACCCGCACCAGGTGCAGGGTGACGTCCGCGCCGGAGGTGTGGTGGGTCTCGAGGACGCTGCCGAGGTCGGTGCCGCCGAGCACGTCGCCGTTGAACACCAGGACGGTGTCGGCGCGCAGCTTGGGCAGCACATTGCGGATGCCGCCGCCGGTGCCCAGCGGTTCGGTCTCGGTGACGTATTCGAGCTCGAGGCCGAGGTCGGAGCCGTCACCGAAGTGCTCCTCGAACACCTCCGCCTTGTAGGAGGTGCCGAGCACCACGTGGGTGATGCCGGCATCGGCGATGCGGGCCAGCAGATGCTGCAGGAACGGCAGTCCGGCCGTGGGCAGCATCGGCTTGGGGGCGGACAAGGTCAGCGGACGCAGGCGGGTGCCCTGGCCTCCGACCAGGATCACCGCGTCCGTCGACCCGGCGGTACTACCGCTGTTCGCCATCTTCTCCCCTGTTGTCAGGTTGTCAGGAACGCGCGCCCGTGATGTTAAACACTCTCATTTCGATCACGTTCGCGCAGTGCGGATCGAACCGCAAGCCGGCATCGGATCGCAAGTCCAGCCTTCAGCGCGATGCGAAGCGGAGCCTGCCACCAGTGCGGATGCCGGTCGGCCTGGAAACGATAGGCGCTGGCGTGGTGCGCGGGCAGCATGGCCTCCGGGTGACGACCCGCGGCATGCCCCTTGGCGTGCGTGACCTCCGCGGACGGCACGAAGACATTGTGCCAGCCGGCCTTGCCCATCCGATCACCGAAGTCGACGTCCTCCATGTACATGAAGTAGCGGGAGTCGAAACCGTCGATGGAGTCGAAGGCGGCCCGGCGCACCAGCAGGCACGAGCCCGACAGCCAGCCGACCGAACGCTCGGAGATCTCCTCGTTGTCCTGGCGGTAGCGCAGGGTCCACGGGTTCTTGGGCCAGATGCTGCCCAGGATGGCGTGACCGGCGCCGTCGGCGATGCCGGGCACCGAGCGCGCGGACGGGTAGGTGCTGCCGTCCGGCTCTAGCACCATCGGGCCCAGGGCCCCGGCGCGCGGCCAGCGGCGGGCCGCGGCCAGCAGCTCGTCGATGGAGTCGGTACCCCAGCGCACGTCCGGATTGGCGATGACGATGAATTCGATGTCCGGGTCGATCTCGGCGACCGCGCGGTTGATGGCGCCGCCGTAGCCGATATTGCCGCCGGTGCGCAACAGGCGTACATGGGCGTTGGCCTCGGCGGCCATTTCCGGGGTGCCGTCCACCGAGCCGTTGTCGGCCAGGATGACCTGCGGTTTCTCACCGGTGGCGGTGGCCAGTGTGCTGATGAAGTGTTCCAGGTGCTCGCCGGGCGAGTAGGTCACCGTGACGACGGCCAGCTGCGGTTTTTTCTCCGCGGCGGGGGGTTGTCCGACAGAATCCGAGGGGCTCACGGGGGCCCAGGATAGTCGGAGATGGCGGTCAGTGCGTCGTTCAGTGCCTGCTTCCAGTGACGCAGCGGCGACAGGCCCGCGGCGGCCCACGAATTGCCTGAAAGGACCGAATATGCCGGGCGCGGAGCGGGTCTCGGGAAATCCTCGGTGCCGCAGGGCAGTACGCGTTCCGGGTCCGCGCCGAGGCCGGCGAAGACGGCCCGGGCCAGATCGAACCAACTGGCCTGTCCGGCATTGGTGGCGTGCAGGATTCGGGGTGTAGTGGGATTGCCGGGCCGGCCCGCCAATTCCAGCAGGCCGGCCGCGAGATCGCGCGCATAGGTGGGCGACCCGATCTGATCGCGTACCACGGTGATGGTGTCGCGCTCGCCTTCCAGCCGCCGCATGGTGGCCACGAAGTCGGTGCCGGCGCCGGTGTAGACCCACGCGGTGCGCACGATGTCCGCCTCGGGCGCGAACTCCAGAACCGCTTGCTCCCCAGCCAGTTTCGACCGTCCGTAGACCGTGGCCGGTCCGGTCGGATCGTCCGGTTCATACGGGTGGGTGCCGGTGCCGGGGAAGACGTAGTCGGTGGAGACGTGGATCAGCCGCGCGCCGTTCTCGGCGCACACCCGCGCCAGCACGCCCGGCCCGGTGGCGTTCACCGCGAAGGCGGCGTCCACGTCGGTCTCGGCCCGGTCGACGGCGGTGTAGGCGGCGCAGTTGATCAGCACGTCACCGGGATTCACCAGCTTGCGCACGGCATCGGCGTCGGTGATGTCGAGATCGGTGTGGGCCACGCCACGCGCGCCGGGCACGAGCGTCATCACTGCGCGCCCGAGCTGACCGCGCGCCCCCGTCACCAGCAGTCGCGCGGAATCCGGGCGCGGTCGGCCGGTGGGCGGGCTCACGTCATGGGCGGTCACGGCTCTCAGTCTGGCACGGACCCCGCACGACTCACGGAGCCGGCGATACTGCAACATCACCGCTACCGCCACTAGCCTGACTGGCGGGGGCCTTCCCATCGACGCGACCTCGCTCGTCGGGGTCCGCTCGGCCGAAAACGCGAAAGGGAGATCGGGTTGCCGGACCGCACCTGGGCATCCGCGCCGCTATCGCCGCGCTCCGGCAGGGGATCGCGCGAGCTATGGGGCGGCGGTCCGGGCCGCGTGGTGGCCGCCGTGCTCTCGGTGCTGGTGCTGACGGTGACAGGATTGGGCTGGCACAGCGTGGATCAGCTGGTGGCGGGCATCGAGCGAATCGGCAATCTGGGACTCGGCGGCGACAAGGCCGACGGCGCGACCGACATCCTCATGGTCGGCATCGACTCCCGCACCGACGCCCACGGAAACTCGCTCACCGCCGACGAATTGGCCATGCTGCACGCCGGCGACGACGGCGAGGGCGGGCTCAACACCGACACCATCGTGCTCATCCGAGTGCCCAACGACGGCAGCTCGGCGACCGCCATCTCCATCCCCCGCGACTCCTACGTCGACATCCCCGGGCTGGGCCTGGGAAAGATCAACTCCGCCTACGGCATCACCAAGGCGACCACGGAGCAGAAGCTGATCGACAAGGGCACCGATCCGGCCGAGGCCGATCGTCAGTCGACGCAGGCCGGGCGGCAGGCGCTGGTCAAGACGGTGGCCAACCTCACCGGCATCACCGTCGACCACTACGCCGAGGTCGGGCTGCTGGGGTTCGTGCTGCTCACCGATGCCGTCGGCGGCGTCGAGGTGTGCCTGAACAATCCGGTGGACGAACCGCTTTCGGGCGCGGACTTCCCCGCCGGGGAGCAGAAGCTCGATGGCGCACACGCTTTGAGCTTCGTGCGCCAGCGCCACCAGCTGCCACGCGGCGACGTGGACCGGATCGTGCGCCAGCAGGTGTACATGGCGCAGCTCGTGCACCAGGTGCTCAGTGCCAAGACGCTCACCAGTCCCAGCCGGCTGAAGGATCTCAGCGATGCCGTCGGCCGCACCGTCGTGCTCGACGACGGCTGGGATGTGCTCGGCTTCCTGCACGAGCTGCAGGACCTGTCCGGCGGCCAGGTGAAGTTCGAGACCATCCCGGTCAAGGACCTCAACGGCTGGACCGAGAACGGCGAATCCGTGGTCCGGGTGGATCCGGCGGCGGTGCACAAGTACGTGGCCAAGGCGGTCGGCGACGCCCCGAGCGAGGGCGGGGTGGACCCGTTCACGGTGACCGTCGACGTCTACAACGCCTCGGGTACCGCCGGCCTGGCCGCGCAGGCGGCGCAGGCATTGGCGGCCAAGGGATTCCGCACCGGCACGGTGGACAACTGGATCGGCGGCCCGATCCAGAGCAGCCGGGTGCTGGCGGCCTCGAGCGGCGACGCCAAGGCGCGGGCGGTGGCGCAGGCGCTGGGCGGGCTGCCGGTGATGGCGGAGTCGGGACTGCCCGAGGGCGCGGTTCGCGTGGTGCTGGCGACTGACTACGCTGGTCCGGGTTCGGCGACCGGCAGCGCCACCTTCGACTTCTCCGGAAGCAGTACGACCGCGACGCCGGTGCCGCCCGCCCCACCCATCGACGCCGGTACGAACGGACCGAAATGCGTGAACTGAACGAGACCCTCACCGAAGCGGTACTCGACCCCATCCTCGCCCGCGACCCCGCGGGCCCGCGCATCACCTATTACGACGACGCCACCGGCGCGCGAATCGAGCTGTCCGCGCTGACGCTGGCCAACTGGGCGGCCAAGACCGCCAATATGATTCGCGACGAATTCGGGCTGTCCTCCGGCGCCCGGGTCGCGGTGCTGCTCCCGGCGCACTGGCAGACCGCGGCCGTGCTGCTGGGCTGCTGGTGGGCGGGTGTGGAGGTGGTGCTGCACGCCGATCCAGACGCTGAGCTGGCGCTGGTCACCGCCGACCGCATCGACGAGGCCGACGGGATCGCGGAGGTCGCCGCCCTCTCCTTGGATCCGATGGGCCTGCCAGTGCGCGATCTGCCGATCGGCGTCACCGACTACGCCACCTCGGTGCGCGTGCACGGCGACCAGTTCCATCCGCGTGGCATCGGCTGCGCGCTCGACGGCACCTCGGTCTCCGCCGTCCTCGACGAGGCCCGCAAATCCGCTGCCCGCCAGGGCTTCACCGCCGAGGACCGGGTGCTGTCGACCGCGTCCTGGGACACCCCGGCCGAACTCGTCGACGGGTTCGTGGCGGTGCTGGCCGCGGGGGCCTCGCTGGTCCAGGTCGCCAATCCCGACCCGGCCTCCCAGGAACGCCGCCTGGCGTCGGAGCGGGTGACCGCCCAGCGCCGCTGAGCACGCCTTTCCGAGTACGGCCCTCCTACCGCGGTAGGAGGGCCTTTTCCCTCTTCAGGATGTTTCTCGTCCGCGGCGATTTCCGTACGGTGGAGTCATCCGACGACGAGGGAGTCCCGCGATGATGAGTCCGCGATATTGGACCCGGTGGCTGGTCGAGCACGGCGCCCCGCGGTGGGCGCTGCGACTGCAGGCGCGGCAGGACAACCCGTTCGCGAAACTGATCACCACCTCGGACGCGCTGCACGACCCGTACCCGCAGATCGAGGAGATTCGCCGCCGCGGCCGCCTGGTGCACAACCCGTACACCTGGGCCACCGCCGACTACGAGCTGACCCGGGCCATCCTGCGTGACAATCGCTTCGGCGCATTCGGGCCCGATGGCGTGGATATGCCGGCGTGGCTGCGCGATCGGCTGAAGCGGGCGCAGACCCCGCCCAATCCGGTCGAACCGCCGTCGATGCTGATGATCGATCCGCCGGATCACACCCGCATCCGCAAGTCGGTCTCGGCGGCCTTCACCCCGCGCGCCGTCGGCCGGCTGCGCGATCGGGTGGAGTCGGTGACCGCCGAACTACTGGACGCGCTGCCGCCGAACGGCTCCGCCGATCTCATCGCGGACTTCGCCCAGCAGGTGCCGATCGCCATCATCACCGAGATGCTGGGCTTCCCGCAGACTTCCCGCGACGAGTTCCTCAGCTGGGGTGACGCGGCCAGCCCACTGCTGGACATCGGCATCTCCTGGCGGTCCTGGCGTGATGCCTACACGGCCATGGGTGTCATGGACAGTTATCTGAACGAGCACCTGGCCGAGCTGCGGCGCGCGCCCGGCGAGGACATTCTCTCCAGCCTGGTGACGGCCGGGGAACTGAACGAGCGCGAGCTCAAGGCGACCGCGAGCCTGCTGATGGGCGCGGGGTTCGAGACCACCGTCAACCTGATCGGCAACGGCGTCGTCCAATTGCTCTCGCATCCCGATCAATTGGCCATGCTGCGCGCGGACCCGGACCTGTGGCCGCAGGCCGTGGACGAGATCCTGCGCTTCGACCCGCCGGTCACCATGACCGCGCGAATCGCCCTGTGCGACGCCGAGGTCGGTGATTTCCGGCTCGCGGCGGGCACGGTGCTCGTGATGTCGCTGGCGGGCGCGAACCGGGATCCGAAGAAGTTCGAGGACCCCAACCGCTTCGACATCACCCGCGCCGATGCCCGCGAGCACCTGACGTTCTCCAGCGGCATCCACACCTGTCTGGGCGCGAGCCTGGCCCGGATGGAGGGCGCGTACGCGCTCCGCGCGCTGTTCGACAACTTCCCCGACCTCACCCTGGCGGGCATGCCCGAACGCCGGCGGCTCTACACCCTCCACGGCTACGCGCACATGCCCGCCCGGCTGGGGCGGCGCGCGACCGCCACCGTGTGACCGACTGCGGCCTACCGTGTGATCGATTGTGGCTCAGTAGAACCCGACCACGTCGTCGCCCCACACGGTATTGCGATCGCGGTCGGGGTCGTCGATGACGCGGTCCATATTGTCGATGACCAGGGTGGTGCGGGTCGCGGCGCTGTAGGGCGGCCAGTGCTTGGAGCCGTCGATGGCGGCGGGCACGCCGTATTCGGCGAAGGCCAGCCAACGGCGCATCATCCGGCCCGAAACCTCCTGTGCCGCTTTGCGTCCGCCCAGCCAGAAGGTGGGGTCGTAGTCGAAGGAGCCGAAATTGCCGAAGACATAGGGCAATTCGGTGGCATGGCCGGCGCCGACCCGGGCGGCCTTGAGCATCGGGGTGGCGTGGTCGAAGCGGTACATCCAGGTCGGCGAGTGCGCCGAATGCGCGTCGGCCACCCAGTGCGAGGGCATGCGGAAGGCGGCGTCGGTGGACATGGTGAGCGCGCCGCGCGGGGTGCTGGACTCGTAGGCGGAGGCGATCTCGGCCAGCCGCTCCGGTGACAGGCCGGGGTGTTCGGCGGCCACCCCGCGCAGCATGGCGTTCACCGCATCCGGGGTGACCGGCATGATGGGCGAGCGGAACAGCCGGAACAGCGAGGCCTCGTCCTTGTTGGTGCCGATGATCAGCGGCACCCGGTGCGAACGGCCCTGCTGGAAGCGCTCGCTCGGGTACGCGGGCAGCAGGTTGCCGTCCACCACGGGCGCGGCGGCCAGCCGGCCGGGTTCGCGCAGCGGCACCTCGTCGAGCAGGGCGCCGGCCGCGGTCACGATGCGTTCGATGGGCATGGTGAGCAGCTCGGCCGAATGGTCGGGGGTCAGCTCCAGCAGTTCCAGATAGCGCTTGGCCACCACGGCGGCGCGTTCGGGCCCGAAAACCGTGGTGGCGGGCGGGGATTGGGCGATGGCGCGGTGGAACAGGCCCGCCGACAGCGGTGAGGTGAGCAGCGCGGTGACGCAGCCCGCGCCGGAGGATTCGCCGAAGACGGTGACATTGCCCGGATCGCCGCCGAAGGCCGCGGCATTGTCGCGCACCCACTGCAGGGCGGCGATCTGGTCGTGCAGGCCCAGATTCGGGACGAATTCCTCACCGAGCGAGGACAGGTCGAGGAAGCCCAGTGCGCCGAGCCGGTAGTTGACCGCGACCACGATCACGTCACCGGTCTCGGCCAGCCGCCGCCCGTCGTAGATGGCCTGGGCGGCGGTGCCCAAGCAGAAGGCCCCGCCGTGCAGCCACACCAGGACCGGGCGGAGTTCGTCCGCGTCGGCGACCGGGGCCCAGAGATTGAGCCAGAGACAGTTCTCGCCCATGCGCAGGTTGGCGTCGACGGGCACGAAGCCCGGGGTCTGCGGGGCGACGTCCCCGACGCGCACGCATTCGCGGACGCCGGTCCAGGATTGCGGGGGCTGGGGCAATCGGAAGCGATTGGGCCCGGCCGTGCTGGCGCCGTAGGGAATGCCGCGCCACAACGCCACCGCACCGTCCAGCACCCCGGACACCTCGCCGTTCGCGGTCCGCGCAACCGGCGCGCCATCACGTTCCGACAGCCTGCCGAAGAATCGAGTGCTCACACCACACCTCCTCGTACTCCGTAAATCGAGGGTACTGGGTGGTCCCCGGTGCACCGCGGGATCGACGTCAGCGCGCCGCCGGTACGCCCGGGCGTCGTTTACGCTGGGCGGGTGCCGAGCTATGCGTATCGATGCCGCAGCTGCGGCGACACCTTCGAGCTGACCCGTCCCATGGCCGAGGCGTCCGCCCCTGCGACGTGCCCGGAGGGCCATGATGACACCGTCAAACTCCTGACCACCTTCGGGACCGTGACCCGCGGCGGCACCGCCCCCGCACCCGCGCCGGCCCCGTCGAGCGGTGGCGGCTGCTGTGGGGGCGGCTGCTGTAGCTGACCCGGCGGCCGGCGGGACGCGGCGGGCATTATAGATGGGCCAATGCGATGACTTCTGGAGTTCAGCGAAACCGCGTAGACTTCCAGCAGGTCGGGACAGCATTTCTGGAGCCCTATCATGACCGAGAGAAAGAGTTCACGCACAAGGTTCACCCGGTTGGCGGCTGCCGCCGGTATAGCCGTGCTCGCCGCGATTCCGGTCGCCGCAGCCGCGGCAAAAGCGCCTACCGCGCAAGCAACGACGCCAACGTCTGCAACCCAGCAAGTCGACAGCCCTGGTTGGGGCGGCGGCCACGGCTGGGGTGGCGGTGGCGGCTGGGGTGGCGGCCACGGCTGGGGAAATGGCCCCGGCTGGGGTGGCGGCCATGGCTGGGGTGGCGGTGGCGGCTGGGGTTGGGGTGGCGGCAACGGCTGGGGTGGTGGCAATGGCTGGGGTGGCGGTGGCGGCTGGGGATGGAATCCCGGCTGGTGGCTACCCGGCTGGGGTGGCTGGGGCAGCTTCTAGCGCCGGTGATCGAGCCCGGACACGCACAGCGTGCCGGGCTCGGTCGCATCGAGTACCACCCCTGTGAAGCCAGGTTCGACCAACTCGGCTGAAGCCGGTGACGAGATGAAGATCGTGTGTGTCGGTGGCGGGCCGGCCGGGTTGTACTTCGCTATTTCGATGAAGCGACGCGACCCGGCCCATGACATCACGGTGATCGACCGCGATCCCCCCGGGTCCACTTACGGCTGGGGCGTCGTGTATTGGGACGACCTGCTCGACATTCTGTATCGAAATGATCCCGACAGCGCCCAGGCGGTGCGTGCCGGGTCGGTCGTATGGCGTGAACAGGCAATCCATGTGTGCGACAACGAGACCGCGCATTTCGCGGGCTACGGCTTCAGCATGGGGCGCGCGGCCTTGCTCGACGTCCTTTCGCGACGGGCGAGGGACCTGGGCGTCGACGTCCAGCACGGGCGAGACGTGGATGATCTGACCGGCTTCGACGATGTCGATCTCATCGTCGCCTCCGACGGCGCGAACAGCCGGATACGACAGCTGGGTGATCATCGTTTCGGCACGTCGGTCACACTCGGCGAGAATCGATATATCTGGCTCGGTACGGACAAGGTCTTCACCCGATTCACCTTCGCCTTCGAACACACCTCGGCCGGTTGGATCTGGTTCCATGCCTACCCGTCGATTGCCGGAAGAATCAGCACCTGCATCATCGAATGCCAACCGCAGACTTGGCATGGACTGGGATTCGATTCCCTGGACAACCTGGAGAACGTGCGGGTTCTCGAGAACATATTCGGCCGCCCTCTCGACGGCCACTCGTTGATCAGCAAGACACGAGGCGAATTCGCAAGGTGGAGCCGCTTTCCCGAGGTGACCAACAAGATCTGGTATCACGGCAACGTGGTGCTGCTCGGCGATGCGGCGCACACGACGCACTTCACCATCGGCTCGGGCACCCGGTTGGCAATCGTCGACGCTGTCGTGCTCGCCCAGAACCTGTACGAGCATGCCGAGGTCGCCGACGCGCTGAAGAATTACGATGCGCAGCGGCGCGCGGCGCTGCGCCCGATACAGGCCGCCGCCCGTACCAGCATGGTCTGGTTCGAACACGCCGACCGGTACCTCGACCGCGGCGCCGTGCAGTTCGCCTATGCGATGTCGGTCCGGCACGGGCTGCAAATGCCGTGGCGGTATCAGCTGCACCTGCTCACACAGGTACCCACGGTGCGCAGGATCCGCCGTGCCATCGACTCCGGACAGCGGTGGCGGCGGGCTGCCCGACGAGGGGAACTCGCGATGGCACCCCGCTCGAGCCGCTAGCTCGCCGGTTCGGTGTCCTTCTTGTCCGCGTGGCCGAGCGAGCGGCCGGGCGCCACCCGGTCCCGGACGCGCTGCTTGAGGATGGCGATATCGGGAAAACCGCCGTCGGCCTTGCGTTCCCAGATCTGGTCACCGTCGACGGTGATGCGGAAGACGCCGCCCTCGCCGGGGATGAGGGCGACCTCGGACAGGTCGGTGGCGAACGTGGTGAGCAACTCCTGAGCCATCCAGCTCGCGCGGAGCAGCCAGCGACACTGCGTGCAGTATTCGATCGCGACGCGGGGCATGTCCGCGACCTTACCGGGCGGGCCCCGCGCGGCCGTTGGAGCGGGCCCGCTCGTGGTTGTCGGAGCGGGCCCGCTCATGGCTCGGATCTGTCGGTGCCCTCGGATACAACTTTGCTCAACCGAGGAAGGGGGGATGGATGACCACCGCTTGGACCGCCGATCATGTCGGATCGCTCGCACCGGACGCCGCATCGCTGACCGCCGCGCGCAAGCTCCGTGGCAAGTGGAGCGGCACCGGCATTCACGACACCGCGCTGTGGGGGCGGTGCCAGGGCAGCGGCAGCCGACCGTATCAGACCATCGTGGATCTGTCGGGGCCCGCGTACAAATGCACCTGCCCGAGTCGCAAGTTTCCGTGCAAACACGCACTGTCCCTTTTGTTGTCGTGGAGTGCGGGTGACGTGCCCGCCGCCGACACCGTGGCCGATTTCGCCGCCGACTGGCTGGCCGGCCGGGCCACCCGCGCCGAGCAGCAGGCCGCGCCCGAGGCCAAGCCCGCGCGCGGCGAGCGGAAGTCCGAGGGTGCTTCACGAGGAGATATCACGTGTTCGATCAGAAGATCAA
>NZ_JBSGCB010000035.1:0-107084 GCF_053601595.1 Nocardia sp. NPDC004711
AACAGGAGGACCCAGCACCAGCAGAACTCACCGCCTGACCCCATTCCGGATCATGCGGTGACCACCCCAGTTACACCACGCCCCGGGACTTGACCGGATGTTGACGGGCATCTTCGACTCACTTGGACGAGGTTGTCGCAGGAATGCTCTGCAGCCCAGGCAGCGATCCGCGCACGGTAGGTGAATCCCAGCCATGCGCTGTGGAATCGCTTTTCGGGTAGCGATTGCCTTGTTTGTTGATCGACCCTCAGCCACGAGGTTGGCGACTTAGCCAATTCCTACCAGCGAACTGACCAAACATTTACATAACCCTCGACCAGACGCGATGCAACCGGCAGCGGATCGTTTCCATTGGACCGCAACGTATTTCGCGTCCGGGCCCGGCCTACCATTTCCAGCATCCGAGCGGGGTGGCCAGCGTCGCGGCTCATCACGTCGGCGTGGTAACGCCGACAGAGAACGGCCCTGATTTACCGAGTCCAGGGCCGCACCACCCCTCATTTCCAGGAGTCATCTGTGAAAACCCTCCCGATCCGTTGCGCCGCAGCAGCAACACTCGCTATCTGCGCAATCATTCTTCCCGGTATCACCGCGGTGACACCGGCCAACGCCGACACGTTCGTGCCCTTGCCCGACGGTCAAAAGCAAGGACCCAACGGTGTCGTGGTCACACGCACCGGCGAACACGCAACCATCTCCCCGTCACTGGCAGCCAACGGCGCCGGCCGCACCGTATGGGTTTCAGGCAACGCTGTTGCCGATGTGCCCGACACCCCTGAGACCAAGCCCGGGCCGTGGAACGGACCGAGCAATGCGCCGGGAACGAACGACTCCTCCACCCATGGCAGTTCCATCATCGACACCGGCTACATCGTGGGCTGTCAAGTCAACATCGCCTCCGACGCCATCTCCGCCGGGATCTCCGGCGGCCTGAGCCTGACCGGCGGCAGTCTCGGAGGTTCGGTCGGACTCAAGCTCGGACCCGGGCAGGTCGCGTTCGTCGAAATCGACTCCAAGGACATCACCAAACCGGGCCACTACTCGGTGGAATACCAGGACGCGCAGATGCAGATCCAGAACTGCGCCGGCTACGCCCAAGCTCGCGCCTACACCGTGGTCGAGATCGTGGGTGACCACTACTCCAAGACCACCCTCTATGGCCAGCCGTTCTCCATCGGCTAACCGCTATCGCCCCAAGCCGCTCGTACACACAGCGATTCACATTCAGGACAGACAATGAGAATTTCCCACCTCACGACTGGCGCGGCTGGTGCCAGCGCTATCGCCGCCGCCGCGCTGCTGCTATTCCCCTTCACCGCTGCCGCCGACACGATCGTGCCCTTGCCCGGCGCAGATTTGACCAAGACCCTGTCCGACGGCACCGTCGTGCATGTCTGGCTCGACGGAGAATCCGCCAACATCAACCCCTCGATGGGCGCCACCCCCTTGCATCGCAACGCCTGGGCTTCGGGCACCGCACACATCGAAATCACCGCCGGAAACACGGCCGCGGCTTCATCGCTCATCGAGCCGGGGTACGTAGTCGGCTGCCAAGTCGCCATCGACGGCGGCGGGGTAAGCGGCGGCCCCACCACCGGGGTAACTGTCGGCTCCAACGGCAGCGTCACCCCGTCGCTGTCGGGCAACGCCAGCGGCAACCTCACCCTCGGCCCCGGCCAAGCCCAGTCGTTCTACGTCCTCGACCTCGAACGACCCGATGGATTCGGCGCCGACTCGCACAAGAAATACAACCCGGTCAAAGGCAAGGACGGTTCAGTGGCCTGGGCCGACGAAACAATCGGCCTCACCGGCTGCGCCGGCTACGCCCAAGCCCGCGCATTCGTCAGCTACGAGATCGACACCGACACCATCACCAGCTGGGTCACCATCTGGGGCAAACCCTTCAGCATCGGCTAACACCACCCAATCCATGTCAGCGTCGCTCGCCCGGGGCCGCTGAAGGCCAGGGATCGACGACTCTGCGAAGAACTCACTGCCAGTAGGACTTTCGCCGCGCACAGGACCCGTCGGACCAGCGAGCCGAGACGAATACCTCCCACGAGCAGGGAAAGCCGTGTCGATGACCATGACAGTGCTCACGCGCAGACGAGTCACTGAGAAGTACCGATAACCCGGCCCGGACCCCATCAGGGCCGGGGAACCCAGCCATGGACGGCGCGCGTCCCACACCTCGACCACCAGCACCTGCGGCTGCGACCACCGCAGCCGCAGCCGACCCGCCGGCGACATCCGCCCGGCCTGCGCGGCGTTCCACCGCTGCAATCGGGCCACCGCATCGACCACCGAATCCACTACCCCCGCAGCCTCATACAACGCCAACCCGCGCACGACATCAGCGGCGAACGATTTCACCTGGTCGGTCAGCGAGGTGCTACCCAGCCACAACGGGGTATCCCACACGACAGTCCCGGTCCCGGGCCCGCGCAGATACAACTCGATTCCGCGTGAAAACTGCTCGTGCACAACAATTCTTCCGGTACAACTGCTGGCCGTACCATTCACCTCCACCTCGCACCGACTCCACCGCTTCGCCCACCCCGGCGCGTTCACCACCGCGGCCGGGAACTCATCGCCGCGGTACACGCCGCTGCCCCCACATCGCTTCAGCGCACAGATCCGTCCACGCGACCGCGCGTTCACTGGCCGCGCGCCACGCCTCATGCACCGCGTCGGCATCGCATCCGGCCGCCAACACCGCTTCGGCGTCGAGATGAGCGCGCGCCAGCGCATCGACCGCCTCCCCCAGCGACTGCGAGCATTTCGCGGCGAACGGCGCGAACACTCGCCCCCACACGTCGATTCGCTCCACCAGGCCCGCCCGCATCTCCGCGAACCCCGCCGTATTCGACGACGTCACCCGCAGCTGCGCCAGCGCCCACGCACACCGGGTCACCGGATGCGCATCCGGGCCGTCACCGATGTGCCCGCTGATCGCCGCGACCAGCTCATGCCAATCCGGCAGAGCAACCGCCCACCGCGGCCAACCCGCGCCCGCCAGGGCGAGCGCGCTGCACTGTGCATCGGCCACCGCGATCACCGCTCACTCCACCGGACCCGGCCGACACTCGACGACCGCCGCGGCCGCAACCCCAGCGGATCCGCAATCAGCACATCGACATCCAAGCCGATCACAGGCAGCCACTCACTACCCAGCGTCTGCCGATTCGGCACCACCACCGTGGTGACCCCGGCCTGCTCGAGGCCGGCATGCAGCAGTGGAAGATCCCGATCATTCGGCAGTGTCGAGACCTGGGCCAGCGGCAAGCCGACATCCCTGGCCAGCCGCCGCACCGTCTCTTCCTGCTCGGCCGCAGCCGACCCCGCCAGATCCGACCGCACAATACCCAAACCCAGCTTTTTCACGTCCATCGATGGCTCCTACTCAATGCGGGTCAGAGGCGGGCGATGGCGCCATAGCAGGCCACCCGCGTCGACGCGTGTGGGACGGCACCCTCAACCCCCGCCTCACCGACCAGCCACTCGACCACCGGCGCCACGCCGAGCCCGCAGAGCTCGAATCCGCACAGCAGCTCGGCCAGCTCGTCGCGGCTGCGCGGGTACAGGTCGATACCTCCACCGCCGAACACC
The DNA here is from genome assembly GCF_053601595.1 of Nocardia sp. NPDC004711. Lineage (NCBI taxonomy): Bacteria > Bacillati > Actinomycetota > Actinomycetes > Mycobacteriales > Nocardiaceae > Nocardia > Nocardia sp. NPDC004711. Next base: position 3,610 of record NZ_JBSGCB010000035.1, read on the forward strand.
CTCCGTAGATGCTCGATCCGTGGCGAGATGTCCGAACCCAGGTGGCTGATCACCACATAGGAGCCCGGCACCAGCAACCTCGCCAGCCCAGCCACCACCTCGTGCGCGGCGGGCCAGAATTCCACCACCGATTCCAGAACCGCCACCGCCGGCAACGACAGGTCCAGCGCGCCCGCCAGCTTGTCGGGACGCATCAGATCCTCAGCATCGGTGATATCGACCTGCACGAACCCCACCGCAGGCGGAACGACCATCAGCGCGTGAGCATGCGCGGCGACCATCAGATCGCAATCCGCGTACACCACCCGTGCCTCCGGCGCCCGATCGAAAACCTCGGTATGCAAGTACGGCTGACGCGGAATACCAGTCCCCAAATCCACGAACTGCCGCACGCCCGCACCCGCCAGCCGCGCGACAGCATCGCGCACGAATCGCCGCCCTTGCCCCAGCGTCACCCGCAACGACGGGCACTGCTCCAGCAGCAACTCCGCCAGCGCCCGATCAGCCTGGTAGTTGTCCTTACCGCCGAACAAGAAGTCATAGACGCGCGCAGACGAAGGCCTGTCGAATCTGAGCTCCGGGTAGTCGGTGCCGCTCACGTCCAGCTCCGTTGCTCGACATCGACCCTGGCGTTGCACCTGCCGACCGCGACATTCGGATCGCGCCAATCCCCCGCCAGAGGCAACACGCACCACGTCAGAGTGCCGCCGTCACTTGCGCGAATCCGCGACGCGCGTCCCCGGCCCGACACCGTCACCCGGACCGGCTCGTCAGCATGATCGCGCGTCTCGTGAACCTCGATCAGCAGCTCATCAGCGGTACGGCTCACCCGGACCGTCAGCTGATTGAACTGGGCATCGATCTCCGCCGAGATCGGCGTAGCCGCCGAGATCTCCGACCACGTCGCCGCCACTGCATCACCGACCAGGGAAACCACCACGGCCTCCGCGACCTCGACCATGTCGCGCAGGCCCGCCCGGGTCAGATCCTCATGCAGATGCAGCCGCGCTACCGGCTCCGCCGTCGCCAGCGCGCGGCAGCTGAACTCGCCGACCAGCGAAGCACCACCACCGACATCGGCCAGCGCCGTCACCACACGCCGCCGATGCATCACTGAATTTGCCTCCAGAGGTAAGTACCACACCTGCGCGCGCAGATCCGAAAATCTGCGCAGCAGAAGCGACTTCGCCTCCACCAAGCCCTCCAGATGCGCCGGTGTCGGCATCACCACATGCTGCTGCGGGCCCGCCGTCGCCACGGCCGCATACAGCGACCACAGCACGTCCACCGTCGGACCCGGCTCGCGGAAGAACTCCACACCGCCGAGCCCGTACAGCTCGCCGAAGTCACGCATCATCTGCTCGACTTCCCCACGGCGATCGGTCACCAGGTCCTCGCGCAGATACCCGAATATCACTGGCCCCATGGCCACCCCGCCTTTCGATCTTGTTGGAATGAGCCCCCGTGGGCCGGGGGAATGTCCGGGCCCCGGCGCGGCCATCCTGTCGCCGCCTCAAGAACGGCGGCTACAGCCGTGTGCATCGAGGGCAGAAAAGTGCTGTGCGGCTGGACAATCCAGCGTCGATAGCCAGACTGCTCATCGGCCGGGGTAGGCAACACGATCGACTTGACAGCACCAGTGACATTCAGGCGAAGCAGCCCAGCATCCTCCGCGAACTCCGAACCCTCTGACCCGCACGTCAAGATCGTTGCCCGGCCCGCCTGTATATGGCCGACGACCGGGCCGAGCACGTCGCGCTCCGCCAGGTACTCGCAGGTCGGTCCGGCCAACCAGAGCGGAATGACAAGACCGCTCACCAGGTCCGAACGCACGACGATCCGATTGCCACAAGAGCTCAGCATGGCCGGCAGATGCAGCGCACGGCGGTAGTACTCGCAACGGCTCAACACCGTGTCGCATGACTGCATCATCGCCTCACCTGCCTGTTTGTGGGTGCGCGGGGTGACTCCGGCCACAACGCAAGTGTTATACACTCGGACCGATAAAACAATGCTTGAAATCAGTCTGTGTCACCAACGGCAGTCTGATAGATAACTGGTTGAATCTAGGCAAAACTGGCATGAGTCTGCCGCGGAGTAGTCTTGTAAGTAGAGATGTGTCGTTGTTTAATTTGCGTGACACAACTCGGCGTGATTGGAGGGGCTTGACGTGGCATTGGATACGGTGGGTACCGCGCTCATCCGGCGGCACATCGGCCGACGTCTAACTGCCTTGCGGGGCAAACGTTCCCAAGAACAGGTCTCCACCGCGCTCGGAATCAGCCGTTCGACGATCGTCCGCATGGAGGACGGTCACGAGGCTGTTCGGTACACCGTGCCGAACCTCAAAGCGCTGCTCGACCTCTACGAGGCAGGCGACGACGACCGGCAAATCCTGCTGGCTCTCGCCGCGGAGACCCGAAACGGCCGCTCGAAGTCGTGGTGGCACGACTACACCAACACCGAGCTACCCGAATGGTTCGGCCAGTTCGTCATCATGGAGGACTCCGCCACCAGAATCCGCAGCTACGAATCCGAACTCGTGCCGGGGCTACTCCAAGCCCAGCAATACGCCGAAGCGATGTTCAGCATCCCTACGGATTTCAACACCCCAGACCAGATCCAGCAGAAGGTGAAGGTCCGACTGGACCGGCAGAGTGTGCTTGCCCGGCCGAACCCGCCGCGACTCGTTGTCGTACTCAACCAAGCGGTCACCTGCCGACTCGTCGGCGGCCCGGAAGTCATGGCACCCCAACTAGAGCACCTGCTAGACATGGGCAAACGCAAGAACGTCTCAATCCGGATTCTGCCCTGGTCAGCAGGCGGGCACGGCGGCATGACCGCCGCGAACTCGTTCACTCTTCTGGAGTTTCCTGACGATCCGAGCGGCGAACCAATCGAACCGCCGCTTGCCTACGTCGACACGCTCACCGGCGCCATGTACTTGCAGAAACAAGACGAGTTCACCGCCTACGAGCGGATATGGCGCGACATCGACAAGAAGGCGCTCAGCGCTTCCGACTCCGCGAATCTCATTACCTCTGCATTGGAAGGACTTACGCGATGACCACCTACGACTCCGTGACCTGGCGGAAGGCCCGCCGCAGCGGCGGGCAGGGGGGCAACTGCGTCGAGGTCGGTGTTTGGCGGAAGGCCCACCGTAGCGGCGGAAACGGCGGCAACTGCGTAGAGGTCAAATCGGCCGGCACCGCGATCCTGATTCGCGATAGCAAGTACCTGCGCGACCCAAGCAACGACCCTGAGGCTCAGCCGATCATCACCGTCTCTATCGCCCAATGGCGTGATTTCCTCGACGTTGTTGCTGGTCGCTCTACGGCGGTATCGGAACCCGCCATCATCGTGCGCGCCGAGGGATCGGCCGTACTCCAATCGGCCGACGGCGTCACCCTAGATTTCACGCCGACTGAATGGTTGTACTTCTCCCTTGGGGTATCGGACGGCGAATTTGATGACCTCGCAGACCAGTGGGTAGCAGCCGCAGCAGAGCAGCAGCACGCTCGATAGTCCAACCAATCCCGCACTGGTCGGGTGCTTCATAGCTACGGTGGTCAGTGCCCCCGCCGTGCTCCCGGGCCGGGCTCCCTTCACCTACCAGCCCTAGTGGCATCGCCGCGCGCGAAATCAGCTGAACGACACCGAAGGAGACCCGCCGATGGCATCCACCGCCGACGCGCGCTACATACTCGACGAACTGCGCTGCCCCCAGGACTACTTCAGCCGCGGCGAAGCTGACCAAAGCCCGAGCCCCGCTGCAAGCTCTGTTCGACCGATACGGCCAAGACGACGTAGAACGCGTGCGCCACCTCCAGGCCGCCGATGAAATTCCACGCCGAAGTCGAACTGTTCCGCCTGCTCGGACCCCGCGCCCTCTATGGCGACAACTAACCTACACTCCCCCGACATCGCGATGCCGCCGGACAAGGGGGAAAGCCCGGCGGCATCTGTATCAAACCCACAACAGCCAACTACCGAGATCGGCACCCAAACACTCTGCGCCACAACCCATCACACGCAGCCGCCGATCCCCACGCCCTGCAGGCCGATGTACTCCCGCGGAGAGCCCGGTGCCGCCGGCCGCGCCTCACCCCGATACAAACCCAGACCCGGGAACCGCTCGTCGACCTGCTCACCGGTCAACGCCGCCGCCACCAGAGCCAACGCGTACCCGTCGCGCCGCCCGCGGACTCCGATACAGCACCAACGCCAGCTCGCCATCCCACCCCACATCCGAATGCAGCGGCTCCACCGGCTCAGCCAACCTCAACTCCGGAAACGCCTTGCGCGCCCACACATACGGCACCACAACCGCTTTCGGCTTGCCATGAAACAGCAACACAGTATGGACGCCCGCCTCGAGCTCATCGGAGATCTCCGTCAACTGCGTGCACCCATCCGACGACGGCCGCTCACGCACCCGCGAATCCGGCACCACCAGAGCCTTGTTCAACTTCCGACGTTCCTGCCACATCCCCGCCGACACCAACACCGCCATCGGCGACCTGCCCCACCAATTGACCTGCACAAACCGATCAGCGGCCGCCATCTTCCAGCACGCCGACCAGCGCTTACGTAGGCCCTCGGTGTCCACGACCTCGATACCCGAACCATTCGACACATCTGAAAGCGGAATTGGCCGCGAAACCGCAGATCAAAACCCTGATCAAACACCAGATTTCAGCTGTTCAACCGCTCCCAGCCGTGGCTGGCGGCCAGCAGCATCCCGCCTATGCCTTGAGCTGCCGCGACACCGAGCCCTCCCGCACCCAGCGCAGCTCCCGCAGGCTCACCACCCAGCCGCCATACGTTCGAGCACGCTCCACCGGCGCGCACCAACCGCTCCGGAAGTGGCTGGGCCAGTTGTACTTTGGCGGCCACCGCTCCGGCCGCGCGCCGGTCGGTGGCGCGGGTGGCGCAGCCGCGGAGCGTCCGCAGGTGGCAGCCGGACGTCACCATGGACTCCTTCTCGGCCAGGGCGCACGATCTGCCGAAGGCATACCACCCGGCGGGGCACTCCAAAGGGCGCTTCGCGTCACTACGTGATCGGCCTCGGCCGCCCCTTGATCCGCGCCCCCACCGGGCGGTCTGGGCAAGCTCGCCGGGCAGTGGCTCACCGAACGCCACCGGCGCTGGCCAGCCAGCACGAACCCACACCTGCTGATCAACCAGCAGACCGCCTTCCACACCCAACACCCACCGAGCAGGGTATCGATGCCCCCAAGGGTCTTCGCCACCCAGGCCTGGCCGTCGGACAGGTGCGCCAGGATCGAATTCTCGATGAAGCCCACCACAGCGCCGACCCCTGCATCTGATGCGGCTGTTCGGCATCAGCGAGTCGACCGCCATGCGATACGTCACCGCCGCCCATCCCGAACGCACCTCAGCCCTGCCCCGGTAGCCGATGCACCAACTATCCGCCGCACCGGCCGCGGGCTTGACCAGTCCTGCTTCTCGGGTCCGACCGCGTAGGCGGCACAGCCGTCAGGATGGGCAAGGCCACGCCGAGGCAGTGCGCGCGCTTCGGCCAGTTTCTCGGCCGCCTCGCCAGCAGAACGACACTCGGATGCGGGGTGAATCGCGCGAATAACAACGACAATGGCTTGACCAGCACCTATAGTTCGCCGGGCCCGCCGATCCATTGCTCATCGAGGGCGGGCGGTAGCGCGCCCGCGGGGAGCGCACGTCCGGAATCCGAGTCCATAGGGGACAGATCACGCTGGTCCCCCTTCTACAGATGATGCAGGAATTCGGGAAGCTGGGCGATGCTGTCGAGGAGGGTGTGGTGCGGCGCGGCGCGTAGTTGATCATGAGTGTGTGCGCCGGTCAGGACTCCGATGTTGACGGCGACCCCGGCGTTGTCGCCGGCCCAGAGGTCGTTGGTGGTGTCACCCACCACGGCGGTCTGGCGAACCGACTGTGTCCCGGTCCGCACGATCGCTTCGAAGATCATGTCGGGATACGGGCGACCGCGTCTGGTGTCTTCTGCGGTGATCACGCAGGTGACCAGATCGGTCCACCCGAGAGCATCGATGAGTCGCGGGCACTGTCGAGGTGTCAGCCCTGTGGTGAAGGCGATGGCGACGCCCGCATCGGCCAGTTGTCGCAGCGCGTTCTCGGCGTGGGGAATGGGAGCGACTTTGCCCGACTCGATGTCGTCGATCACGGCGCGTTCGAAGTAACGATAGGCAGCGTTGACCTTGTCCTCGTCGTCTGCGAGCAGTGCGGCGAACACGTCACGCTTTTTCAGGCCGCCGCGTAGCGGTGCCAGCGCTCGCCGATCCACCGGCGCGGAGCCGACGTGGACAAGCGCAGCGTTGATCGCGGATTCCACCGGATCGGCGATCGTGGTACCGACCAGGTCGGCTACCAGCAGCCGGGGAAGCGCCTTGTCCGCATTCTCGAGGGAATTTCCGTTTGACATGCCACCTCATAATTACGATTCGTGATGCCGAAAATTTTAGGTACCGCAGATCAGATCGAATGTATCTTCCGCGACCGCCGGTGCCGTACCCATTCCTCGCCCACCGATACCGGTTGCAAGCAGGACCTTCTCCTCGATCTCCCTGCGTAGAAACAGCTCACCATCAGTGCGCTGTGCGTAGGTACCAGTCCACCTCCGGCGGACCGCGGGCGCGGGGCGTCCGGTGAGTTTGGTGAACCGATCGAGAATGAACTCGTAGCACTGCTCGGTCGATGCAAAGTCGAATGGTTCGTCGTAGAGGTGGGTATCGCCGATGGTGAGCGAACCGTCGGCACGTTGGGCGACCATGAGCTTGATTCCGAAGCTGCTGACCAGATCCGGCAGGGCCGGGATATTTCGTCTCGCGGGAACGTCGTACACCGGGTAGTAGTGCAGCGAGAGCGAGTCGGAAAGCAAGGTGGGCAAACGGATGTCGAGTGGCTCGGTCTCAAGCATCTGCAGCCGCACTCGTTGCAGCGGCATGTCGGTCAACAGTCGCGCCGAAACCCCGACCCGGCTGGAGCCTACGCAGAATATGACCTGATCGCCGGTGTAGGTCGTGCCGTCGTGACCACGTACCCAACCGGAACCGAATTCTACGACGGTAACTCCGGGAAGCCATCGATAGTTCTTTCCAGCGAGGACCCCTCGCAGTGCTGGCAGGACCGCCCGCGGCTCGATGACCGCGTCCTTCGGGCAGTACAGGGCTTTCGCGAAATCGCCCTGAAGTATCGGATTGATCTCTCGCGCGTTCGCTGGGTCCAGTAACTCATATCCGTGGACTCCGGCATCGGAGTCGATCGTCTGGCGGACAGTGTCGACCTCGGCGTCGGTGTAGAGAACCGTCAATGCTCCGGTGGCACGAAAACCGATGCCCGGCGCCTGCTGCGCGATCTGCTCCCACATCGTGCGGGCTCGCAGGACAAATTCGATCTCCGGGCCGGTAGGGCGGCCGGTCACCCAGATCATCCCGAGATTCCGCACGGTCGCCGAGCGAGGCTCGAGATCGCTGTCCAGATGTACGACATCCAAACCCCGCTTGCGGGCTTCCCAGGCGTGCAGCATGCCGATGATGCCGCCACCGACAATGATGACTCTTTGCATTTGTGTCAGTCCTCGATTTCTCTTTCTTCGACGATGGAATCGCCCTTGACCAGATCGGCCGCGAGCTGATTCCCCGAGCTTTGTGGCCTCGGCATCGCGCATAGATTTCAGTGTTGGTTGTCGGTTCTTCGATCCGGCTGTCGAGCCGAACATGATCGTGCGCGCCCCCAAACACGGCGACTACACGCGATACTCCCGATCAGGACCGGACCGCGGTCAATGCTTCGGCCGCGTCGAGCGCGTGGCGCAGGTCATTCACGAGATCGGCGGCCGATTCGATTCCGCATGAGAGCCGTACGAGGCCGTCGTACATCCCAGCGGGAACGTACTTCGGTACCTCGGCAACCATGGCGGTCGGAACCTTGAAGGTCGACTCGACGCCCCCGAAGGAGGTGGCGAGGGTGAACACTCTGGTCTGGTGTCCGAGTATCGCCGGATCGGTGTGCCGGAAGCTCACCAGTCCGCTGAACCCGGGGTATCGGACATCGCTGACACGTGGATCGGTCACCAGGTAGTCGGCCACAGCCCGAGCGTTTCGGGTGTGTAGCGGCATCCGTGCATGCAGCGTCCGCAGGCCCCGGTGAACAAGGAAGCAGTCGAAGGGTCCGAGCACCGACCCGATAGCGTTCTGAAGCCATTTGATGCGTGCGTCCAGCGCGGGGTCGCGCACGATCAACGCGCCACCCATGACATCGGAGTGGCCTCCCAGGTACTTCGCCGTCGAGTGCAGGACGATGTCGGCGCCCTGGTCGAGCGGCTGCTGATAGATCGGGGTGGCGACGGTGTTGTCGACCACGAGCAGCGCGTTCTGCCGAGCCAGGGCCATGCGATGCAGGTCCACGATCTCCAGGAGCGGATTCGTCGGCGTTTCCACCCACAGCAGGCGTGTGCGCTCGTCGACGGCTGCCTCAACCGCTTCCGGATGCGAGAAGTCGACCAGTCGGCATTCGAGCCCCCAACGCTGGATCTCACCGACCAACAGCCGCACAGTGCCCGCGTAAGACCCCGGGCTCAACACGACATTGTCTCCGGGCTGGCACAGACCCGATACCGCTGCCTGTACAGCGGCCATGCCCGTCGAAAAGACGGTCGCCAGGCCGCCCTCGACAGCCCCCAACGCATCCTCCAAGGCGGTGCGAGTCGGGTTCCCTGAGCGCGAGTATTCATACTCGCCATCGGCGTCGAGGGCGCTTCGCTCCCAGACCGCCGCCTGGTGGATTGCTGGGACGAAGGCGCCGAGGTTCTCCTCGGGCCGGCGGCCGGCGTGGACGATCCGGGACTCGAACGCCAGCTCAGACAGACGATGCCGGTGATCGGTCTGCGCTCGCCGATTGGTTGGTGGTGGAGCTTCCATATGCCCTTTTCCTTCGGTGGGTGGTGTGCTCATGACGATGTCCAAGCCCACCGTCGCGCCGGATTGTGCTGGTAGTCGTGCGCGTAGCCTCCGACGAGGTCAGCGTTGAGCGTTCGCCGATGCCCGGAGCACCCCGCACCTCGCAGCCAACGTTGACGAAGGTGTCGCTCGGCTCCTTGACGATGTCGGACTCCAGGTGCGGGGCGGTAGGTCGGGTTGCCCGAGGCCAGGTTGGGAACGGTGGACAGCAGATGCACCATCGCTTGTGATGCGACGCCCCACCCGCGCCGAGACGTGCGCGCAGATCTTTACACCTCGTTCGGCGGAGGCGGTAGTCAGGAAAGTCACCGACAGCGAGAACGCCGCGGCCCGGATGCGACTCGTCCAGCCTCCCAGAGGCAGCCTCCGAGCGTTCAGTTGAGGCGACGACCGTCGATGGGCGAGAAGAAGTACACATGATTTCGGTCCGTAGTGAGAGTGACCCGCTGACCCCTGTTCGGGGGGTTTCGCCAATCGGCACGCGCGACGATGCCCGTCCCGCTTCCGTCATCGGGCATGGTGCGGCCGTAGATGTAGGCGTCGGAGCCGAGTTCTTCCACCATGTCGACCTCCATCTCGATTCCGGCGCCGACACTGGTGAGTTCCAGATGTTCGGGACGAATGCCGACAACCAGGGAATCGCCGGTGGCATCAGTCGCGGTACGGGGTACTGGCAAGGTGTGCCTGCCCAAAGCCACGGTGCCGTTGCGGACAGGCAAGGTGAACAGGTTCATCGCGGGTGAACCCATGAAGCCGGCGACGAACAGATTTGCGGGATTGCGGTAGAGGTCGCGTGGGGCGGCGCATTGTTGCAGGAGGCCGTCCTTCAGTACGGCGACCCGGTCACCCATCGTCATCGCCTCGACTTGGTCGTGGGTGACGTACACCATGGTGGTACTGAGCCTGCGCTGCAGTTGCGCGATCTGGGTGCGGGTTTGTACGCGTAGTTTCGCGTCGAGGTTGGAGAGTGGTTCGTCCATGAGGAAGACTTGTGGTTGGCGGACGAGGGCACGGCCCATTGCCACGCGCTGGCGCTGTCCGCCCGATAGCGCCTTGGGCTTGCGGTCGAGGTAGTCCTGGAGGTCGAGCAGCTTGGCCGCATCCGCAACTCGCCGATCCTTCTCTGCCTTGGGGACCTTCGCCATCTTCAGGGCGAAGCCCATGTTCTCCGCGACGGTCATGTGCGGGTAGAGCGCGTAATTCTGGAACACCATGGCGATGTCGCGCTGTTTGGGCTCGGCGTGGGTGACATCATTCGAGCCGATCAAAATCCGTCCGCCGTCGATGTTTTCGAGTCCGGCGAGCATGCGCAGCGATGTCGATTTGCCGCAGCCCGACGGTCCGACCAGAACCAGGAACTCACCGTCGGCGATCTCGAGATCCAGTTGGTCGACCGCGGGTGTGGAAGTGCCCGCATACATCCGGGTAGCGCGTTCAAAGGTAACGGTGGCCACGGAAGATCACATCATCCCTTCACCGGCGGGAACGTGCCGGACGATTCGAACAGAGGTATCGGGTCCGGGGCTCGGCGAGCCCAGGTACGTAATGCCCGAAGGTTGCTGCGCCGCGGTGCCATGCTCGTCAGCTGCCGTCTGCGCTGCGAGCGGGTCAGATACGGCGTGCAACGAAGTCCTGAATGCGCCCATGGCAGCCGGGAGATGGCATCCGCGCGAACATGTCGGGCAAAAACTTCGGGTTTGTTGAGCATGCAACTCACAGACTGTGCTCGGCAGTAATGTCAGCCATAGCGTCGAGGAACTCGCGCGAACGCTTGGGGCGGGCCATGGCGATGCCGACGAACAACGTGTCCAGCACTGCCAGGTGAGCAAGGCGGCTGATCATGGCTTCCTGCCGGAAGCCGAGTTCGGGGCCGCCGGCGACGAGGACGTCGTGGGCCAGGGCGGCAAGAGGTGAACGAAGGTGGCTGGTGACGGCGACGACCCCGGCACCGTTGCGGTGTGACGCTTGCACTGCGGTCAATGTCTCTTTGGTGCTGCCGGTGTGGCTGATGGCCACCACCGCGTCGCGGTCCTCCAGCGTCCGGGCGATGAGATGCTGGGCGAACGTTTCCGGCGGTGCCTGCACCACCAGTCCCAGCGTTGTGAGTCGATAGGCGCAGTCCTGTGCGGGTGCCGACGAGGTGCCGTTGCCTATCACCAAGATCCGTCGGGCGTTGGACAGTTTGTCGACCGCTCTTTCGTAGCTGTTCAGGTCCAATGTGCGGGCGACGTCCTGCAGGACCATTGCGCTGTTGCGAAGAACCAACCCCGGAATGTCACTCCTGCGGGTTCGCGGACCAATGCCCTCGGCGTGCTCGAGATCGCCATGACTGTGTTCCTGCGTGGCCAGATCGCTGGCCAAAGCCAGTTTCAAGCCGTGAAATCCCTTGAAGCCGAGTTTCTGACATGCTCGCACCACTGTGGACTCCGCTGTCCCGGCTCGATCGGCCATCTCCGACACCGACGATGTCAGCACCCACGACGGGTCGTTCACGACAAGGTCGACGACCTTGACCGCGCTCGGTACCAGGCCCGACCGCCCCGCCTGAATCCTCGCTGCCACTTCTCCCGTGCGCAGCCGAGAGGTGCGGTTCTTCGCTGTCATGCGAGGATCGTACCTCGTCAGAATGCTCTAGAAGGAGGAAAGCTCCTCCTAAATATCGATATCAAGGAATGTTATTCCGCAGTTAACCGTCCGGACACTGCTGGAACACCCCGCCGTCCTACCATTCCCTTCGATGCACGCGCCATCCACTGGCTCATTCCGGGCCAAAGCGGGCTCTGCTGAGCACTGGGTCCGCGCCTGTCGCGGCCGAAGCCATCGTTTGAAATGTCGTCCCCGAGAGGGAGTTCCACCGTGGCGGCGGCGCTTCGGGCGGAGAAGTTCGTGGCGCCCCAGCGTTTCGTACCGACTGCCGACGAGACGTTGGAAGCCAGAGGCACCCCGAAAGATGAAGGTAGAGGAAATGAACAGAACGGAGGGCGCGGTCTCTGCGCCGCCGATCACTGTGATCGCCGTCCTCGATGGTCTCCGGCCAGCAGCGCTCAGCGCCACGGCCACGCCGTTTCTGTCCCGCATGGTGATGGAGGGCTGTTCCTACGAGCGTGCAGTCGCTGCCTTTCCAGCTCTTACTCGCGCGAACGCCGCGACGCTGGCGACCGGATGCCTACCCGGCCGACATGGAATCCTCGGAAATCATCTATGGCATCACGAACTGGGGTGGATCGACACTTCGGATGTCGAGGATCTGCGGCGAATGCGGGGTGCCGGGGCGATGCCACAGGCGAGCATCGCAGAAAGGCTCACCAGGTCGGGGCACAGCACTGTCGTGGTCGGAAACGGCTCACCCGGCTGCACCTACTTGCTCAATCCCGGCAGTGACGCTGGGTACGGAGCAAGAATCGCATCGGTCGGGCCCGATAGCGAAACCTACACCTCCATACCCCAGAAGTTCATGGCTGCCCTGGCAGGTCTTGGACCGCGCCCGGCCAGCGACGACGAGGCACTGGAGTGGGCGGTCGCCGCAGCAGTCGCCACCATCAGAACAGACGCCCCCGACCTGCTGATCTTCTGGTCCGGGCAACCCGATACCGCCCACCACGCCAGCGGGCTGACCTCGATGACCAGCGCTACGGCGATCCGGCGAGTTGACCAGGCCGTACAGCGGCTGCACACCGCCGCGCTCGACACCGGGCGTGAATGCAACCTGATCGTGACGGCCGACCATGGTTTCTGCGCCACTATCGAATCGCTCGAACTGACAGACACGATGAACCACGTCGCCGAGGGTGCCGGCCTGTCAGCGGAGCAGCTTGTGACCACCTTCAACGGCGGTGCTGTCTTCGGCTATTTCGCACCAGAAACGGCACCCTCGCAACGGACACATGTGGCCAGCCAATTGGCCGAACAGCTGTGGGCCGGGCCTGTGTTCTGCGACGACGCCTACTGCCCTGACAACGCCTTCCCTGTCTCGCTGGCTGTCGACGGCGTCTCCCCTTTCACACCGGACCTGATCATCACCATGCGAGCCGAATCGCATAACCACATCCAAGCCACAGAGCCAGAGGCTCGTGCATTGCACGCTCGGCCCGACGGAACCGCAGCGGTCAGCGGAGTACATGGGACTGTCCACCCCGCCGATATGCACATCCCGCTGATCCTGCACGGTCCTGCCTTTGCCCCCCGCACACGACGCACGGCCCCTGCGGGACCCGCCGATATTGCCGCCACCGTGTACAAGCTCATCACCGGTACGGCACTCGAGGACATCGACGGCCGCATCTTGACCGAGTCACTGTGCGGCGTTGCCGACGACCAAACACATCCGGTTGAGCAAACAATCCAGCGATGCGGCGCCGCCATCACCGTCAGCCGCATCGAGAGCCGCACCTACCTGCTCGGCGGAAGCCCCGACGAGCGGATGTCCACCCAGCGCGAGAGCCTCGCAGAACACGATCGCTCCGCCGCCGCCCCGTCCGGGCCCACCGATTCCGGAAATGAGGAATAACACTGTGGTCACTTTGTCGCCGACTGCTGCCCTGCGCCAGCGCGCCGCGACCCTGCGCGGACAGGGCATCGAAGTATTCGACTTCTCCGCAGGTGAACTCGACCTGGCAACGCCCGCTCACATCGTCGCCGCCGCTATCGAGGCCGCGGACAAGCCTGAGAACCACCACTACGGACCCACCGGCGGTGAACTCCGCTTACGTCAGGCGATCGGGGATCGGCTCACACCCAGGGCCGCCGCAAATGTCGACAGCTCCCGCGTGATCGTCACCAACGGAGCAAAACAAGCCCTCTTCAACACCTTCATGGCCCTGCTCGACCCAGGCGACGAAGTCCTGATTCCAGCACCCTACTGGGTGACGTTTCCATCCTCGGTCCGACTCGCCAACGGGCTCCCCATCATTGTCCAGCCGCCAGAAGGTCAACTCAAAGTGACTACGGAAACCTTGGAGGCAGCTCGTACGCCGTCGACCCGAGCACTCGTGCTGTGCTCACCGCACAACCCCACCGGCATGGTCTACGACGAGTCGGAGCTAGGGCCGATTCTGGCATGGGCGGCAGACCACGATCTATGGGTCGTCTCTGATGAAACGTATGTCGATCTAGCCTTCCGGCCCGTTCCAGCACCGAGCAAGCTCGAGCCACGACTGGCGGACAGGCTTGTCACAGTCGGTAGCGTGTCCAAGTCCTACGCTATGACCGGCTGGCGAGTCGGCTGGATGTCGGGCCCTACAGAGGTTGTCGACGCCGCGACAGCGATCCAATCCCACACCACGTCGAACGTCAGCCGCATCGCTCAGGCAGCGGCCCTTGCAGCGCTCACCGGACCGGACGTGACCACCGGTTTCCGCACGATTCTTCGAGAAAGGCTCGATCTGTGCAAGTCGATCTTGGAACCTGTCGGACTGTTTCGGACGCCTCCTGACGGCGCGTTCTACATCTTCCCCGACGTCCGACAATTCGACCTCGACGAGATCGCAGTTGCAGACCGCCTCATCAACTCAGGCGTGATCACCGTGCCCGGCTCGTCGTTCGGCTGTCCGGGACATCTACGACTGAGCTTTGCCATCGGCGACAAGCAACTACGCCGCGGACTGGAGACCATGGCCGAGGTCCTCAACAAACGGGGCAGCTGACATGTTCGGCCCAGCACCTCACCTGCTCTAGCGCCAGGCATCGTGGCGATCAGAATCCCGCAAATCGCTGACCGCAGCACCGCCGACATGAGTCGGGTTGCAGCTGCCCTAGGTCCGACACCCATTGCGATGTCGTCGTGGCGGGCACATCTGCGGCTGCCTCCTCCTTGATCCATCGTGTCGGCCTCTCGGACCAAGTCGTGGTCGCGGCCCGACCTCCGCGTCTGGGGTGCTCCCAGAACTCCTTCAGCTCTGACCGGACCTCGCTCGCTTCACGAGCTTGCCCGCAAGTCCTCCACCAGCCCACGAATCATCGCCCGGCGGTCTCCGCCTTAGCTCCACGCGAGATAGGAACGTCATGACTCCCTCCGACATGGTCGGCACTTCCATGAACCGGCGTCGCTTGTTCGGTCTGGCCGGCGCAGCGGCTGCCGGCGCGGCACTGACAGCCTGCGCGAGCAGCGTCTCTGAGACGGGAAAGACCGTCACGATCCAGTATTGGCACCAGTTCTCCGCAGCCTACGGCGGAGCGGAGATGGAGAGGCTGATCACGCAATTCAACCAGCAGAACCCCGATATCCACGTGATCAGCAGCTACAAAGATGCCGCGACCCAGCCGCTGCAGCTACTGCAGCCCACCTTCATAGGCGGAGCCAACCCGCCCGACGTCGCGGCGGTCTACTTCGGCAGCGAGCTGCTCGGGCTCGTGGCCAACAAGTTCCCGTACATCAGTGTCGACCAGCTTGCTCAGAAGTTCGGCGGCAAGGACTTCCTCGCGAAGATGCCGGCCAACATGCTTGCGGCCGCGCAGATCGGATCGACCCAAATCGGGCTGCCGCTCTATGCCGCGGTGCTGATGGGCATCTACAACGTGGACGTGGTCCGCGGCGCAGGGGTTGACCCTGCGGGGCTTGCGACCTGGGATCAGTGGCGGGCCGCGGCTACCACGATTCGGCAGCGGACCGACGCGCCGCCGTTGTGGATCCACCTCGACTCCACTGACAACTGGGGCTCGCAGACACTCATCGAATGCAACGGCGGCCGATTGGTGAGCTGCGGGCCCGACGGCGCCAAGGCCGGCTTCACCGACCCTGCCGGCGTGGGTGCGATAGACATGTGGACCCGCCTCGTCCGTGACGGCCTCGCCAGCCCTGCCCGCTCGGCAGCAGCCCAGCAAGCATTCATGGCCGGCCAGCTTCCCGTGGTCTTCACAACACCGGGCCTGTTCGGGACGTTCAAGTCCCAGTCGAAATTCGAGATCGCCGGCACGCCGGTCCCGGCATTCGGCTCAGCTCCCAAGCGCCTGCCGATCGGCGGCAAACTCACCGTCTGCTTCGCTCGTGACGAACATCGGCAGGCGGCGTCGTGGCGGCTCATGCAGTTTCTGGCCTCACCCGACACGCAAGCGGCCCTCGACAAGGCGACCGGTTATCTCCCGGTACGCCAGGATGTTCCGCCTCCCGCTGACGCATTCGGCAGACTCGGAGTCGAGCAAACCGGTTTCACCGTGCCGCGCCAAGGATTCCCCGGCCCGCAGGGGCCGCAGGCCGCACAAGCCTTGTTCGACGGGATTGTTGCTCTGTTGAACTCGCGCGCGGCGGTCGGACCGGCTCTGGCAGACATCGCCACGAAAATCGATGGCCTGATCAAGGGGCAGCCGTGTCCGTGAGTACCCCCGTAGCGACGCGCCCGGGCCGAGCGCAGGCCGCATCTCATCATCGGCGCGCCACGGCATGGCGCAGGCTGAGGCCATACGTTTGCACTGCCCCAGCGTTGATTCTGCTCCTGGTGTTCTTGTTTGTGCCGCTGGTACTGGTTGCGGTGTTGAGCTTGTTCGAATGGAATCTGATCACGCCCACACCGACCTGGATTGGGCTGGACAACTACCGTGGACTGTTCACTGCAGAGTTCGGGACGCTGCTCGTGCAAAGCCTCGAGTATGTTGCCCTGGCGGTGCTGGGTAGCTTCGTCCTGCCGGTCGTGCTTGCTGTACTCACCCGTTGGGTCGGGCCTCGTAGCGCGGCTCTCTACCAGGCTGTCCTGTTCACCCCGACGGTCATCGCCGCCGCGGTCGCTGGGCTGGTCTGGCAGTTCCTGCTGCTGCCCGGTGTCGGGCCTGTCGACGCACTGCTCGAGCACCTCGGCCTTGGATCGCACGATTGGCTGAACTCGCCGCAGACCGCTCTTCCCGCAATCAGTGTTATCGCGACGTGGAAATTCTTGGGATTCAACTACGTCGTGGCACTGGCAGGCGTATCGGCTGTCCCGGCTCCCCAGATGGAAGCTGCTCGGATCGACGGCGCCAGCGTACTTCAGCTGGTCCGCCATGTGATGGTTCCGATGATGGCGCCAACCCTACTGTTTCTCCTACTCACAACCGTGCTGCAGGCCCTGCCCAATGTCTTCGTCCTGATCCAGGTCATCACCCAGGGCGGGCCCAGCGGAGCGTCGAACAATGTGCTGTACGAGTCCTATCGGGACGCGTTCCAGCAGCTCGCCGTCGGGCCCGGCGCTGCTTCCTCCGTCATCCTTGTGGTGGTTCTGGCCGCGACCGCGATCTGGCAATTCCGACTCCTCGACAGGCGCGTGCACTATGACCACTAACCTCCGCGCGATCAGCGGCACCCGGGCGAACCGCACGAGATTCCGGATTGGCCGGCTTGTCGTGCAGCTGGTCCTGACATGCGCCTGCTTGCTCACGATCGCGCCGATCATCTGGATGGTCGGAATCAGTTTCAAACGACCGGCCGACATCTTCGCCAGCTCGCTCAACCCCCTACCGACGCGCCCAACGCTGGCCAACTATGTCGATGCCTTCACCACCAGCGACGTCGCCCATCAGCTTCTCAACAGCGTAATCTTCGCTGGCGGTACCACATTGGGGCAGCTCGTCGTCGCGGTTCCGGCTGCCTACGCTTTCAGCCAGTGGACCTTCCGTGGCTCGAGCGTCCTGTTCGCGATCTTCCTCGCGTCGCTCCCGATCCCGTTCATCATCTTCCTGATCCCCAACTACATCCTGGTGGCCCAGGCCGGACTGGTGAACACCTACGCGGGCCTGATCATCCCGCAGCTGGCAAGCGCGTACGGGGTTTTCCTGCTGCGGCAGCATTTCCGGGCGTTCCCTCGCAGCATTGTGGAAGCGGCCCAGCTCGATGGCGCGAACGAAACCGCCGTTGTTACCCGAGTGCTGCTGCCCGCCGTTCGTGGACCGATCGTGTCGCTGGCGGTTTTCATCTTCGTCGGTGCGTGGAATGAGTACATGTGGCCGAGTCTGGTTGCGCCTCGCCCGGAGATGCAGATCTTGACCGTCGGACTCACTCAGTTCGCCAGCGCCGAAGGCGGAAACCAATGGGGCCCGACGATGGCCGCCGCGACATTGGTTTCCGTCCCCACACTCGCCGCCTACCTACTGCTCAGGCGCCATATCGTCGCTGCCGTCGCTGACGGCGCAGTTCACCAATGACAAGTACGGAGACCCTGCGCATGACCTCCCACCATCACCTTGTTTTCGACGGCCACAACGACATGCTTGCCAAGCACCACGAGCTGGCCGGCCTCGACTTCGCCATGCTCGATATCGCCCAGGAGCAGCCACAGCAACTGCACACCGACTTCGTCCGCCTCCGCCGCGGAGGCGTCGGGGCGCAATTCTGGTCGGTCTGGGCACCGTGCGCTACCGACCGAGCTGATCTTCCCGCTCTGACCCTTGCGCAGATCGAGGCGGTTCACCGGATGTGCGAAACATATCCGCACCTCACAGCCTTGGCACTGTCCGCAGACGACGTCGAGCGTTGCTTCGCCGAGGGCCGGATCGCCTCGCTGATCGGTCTGGAAGGGGGTCACCAGATCCTCGACTCGATCGACGTCCTTCGATCCCTGTACCGCAGCGGAGTCCGATATATGACGTTGACACACAACGCGAACACAAGCTGGGCCGACAGCGCAACCGATACATCGGCGGCAGACGGCCTCACCGCGTTCGGAGAACAAGTGGTGGCCACGATGAACGAACTCGGCATGCTCGTGGACTTGTCGCATTGCTCCGACGCGACCGTCGATCACGTCGCGCGGCTAACCACCGCGCCCCTGTTCTTCTCACACTCCGGGGCCCGAGCCCTGTGTGACCACCCACGCAATGTCCCCGACCACACGCTGCGCGCTGTCGCAGCGAGCGGTGGGATAGTCATGGCCGTCTTCCTGCCGGAGTTCCTGAGCCGCGAATACGGCGACTGGTCCACAGCCCGCAAGGCCGAACAGCAGCAGTGGTCGGGGTCAGATGCCGCTGCCCTGGAAGCTGCGTGGCTGGCTGGCAACCCCAAGCCTGCTTGCGGTATTCGGGAAATCGCCGACCACATCGAATACATCCGCGACGTCGCCGGGGTCGATCACGTCGGCCTGGGAAGCGACTTCGACGGCATGACGCCACCTGACGATATGGCCTCTGTCGACCGCTACCCGGCGCTGCTCGCAGAACTTCGCCGCCGTGGTTGGTCGTCCTCCGACCTGGCGGCGTTGACCCACGGCAATATCTTGCGCGTCATACGAGCGACCGAAACTGTGCAGGGAGGGTCACAGGCACGGAACGCATGAGCCGTTCCCAAGGCCCCCTCCCGGTGCCATCAGATGTCGAATCTTCCCTAGTTACTTGCTCTTTGGTCGAGATCTGGTTCGCCGATGCCGGCCGATCGCTCTCGCGATCCTCAATGCGGCGAGTAGCTGCGCGCGGATTGGATTACGGCGACAACTGCTGATGATGCTGACCCCGATCCTCGCCACCGTCGAGCCCGGCGACATTGGCGCGAAAGCTGCCGCAGAGCAGATGACGCGTCGCGCCAAGCCTGTGAGAGCGCAGCTTCGCTGCAGATGCCCCGCACTGGCTATATTCTGATATGGTCAGCGAAGGCTGTTGGCAGCGAATGATCGTCACAGCCAAGGCGTTTGCGAATGCCCCCGTGAGCGATCCCCTGCCCAGGACGCCGCCGCTCGTCCACGAGGTTCTCCGCTTGATTCTTGACCTGTGCAGCGCGGTCGGGTGCCCTCGTTGTGAGGTGTTGGGCGGGTGTCGGCCTGGTCGGTGACCAGGACCAGGCCGACGTCGTGGCGGGTGGGGCGGTGCCGGTTCTTCGAGCCCGCAGGTCTGCCCGGCCGGGGCCGGGTGGGTTTCGCTGCAGCCGCCGGGGACCCCGTTCTGGTGCAGATGTTACGAAACACCCGCCGGACTCGGGCGGGTGTTGAGCCGTTGTGGTGCAGCGGGTTTCTCCCATGGATGTCGTAGGTTGGCAGCCAAGGGCCGCGCCGAACGTAGCTGCGTGTATGCCGTCAGGATCAGCCAGATCCAGCGGTCGGCCGCATCCCGGTCCCGCAGCTGAGGGCGGGTCCAGCCCGAGGGTCTGTTTGAACAGGTGGAATGTGTGCTCGATATCGAAGCGCCGCACGAACATTCGCCAGCAATGGTCGACGTCGCCGCTCGCGGCGACGTGGGACCACCACGGCAATACGGGCTTGTAGACCCCGCCGCTGGGTAGGTGCTCCACGGACAACCGGATCACGGTGCCTTCGATGATCGGCATCGCCCGTCGTATTCGCCCCATGCCCAGCGGCGTTGCAACCTCTGGTGCAGCCGATCCCATGCCCGCGCGGTCGCTGCCCGGCAAGCCTTGCCTGGGCCTCTGCTCGGACATCTTCCGATCCCCAGGTGGCCGGATCGCCGAATACGAACACCCCGCCATGGCCGGCCGGCCGCCTTTCCGGTTGTGGACGTGTGGCGGTGGCGGACGGCGGAACACCCGATCCGAGCGCAATCGCACCAGGATCCGCCCGGGCAGCTCCGCGAGCAACCAGGCGATAGGCCGTCGTAACCGGCGTCGAGCACGACGAAGATCTCAGGGCCACCCTCGCGCCACTGCCCGGCAGCGATCGACCGCCCAGCGAGGTCACGAATCCTAGAACACCCCCGCCACCAGGGAAAACACTTCATCGAACCCTGACCGCCAAGCCGAAACATCACCAGCGACAACATCATCCAGCGCGAGAACAAGCTATCCCGGAACAAACATGGCTGCAGCGCAACGAATTACAACTGCCGAACTGCCGTGCTAGGACCACGGCCTCGGCGCTCATTACTGTGGGCTGCGCACGGTGGCCCACCGCCCCACGTCGGGAACTTCAAGCCGAACTGGATGAATACTGGGATGAATAATCCAGCCATATACTAACTTCAGGATAGTTCATCCCGTAGCCATCGCGAATTGGCTTCACTGTCATCCCGGCACCTGACACTGTGTACCGCCAGGAAGAGCGGTATCGCAATAAGAGCCGGGCGCCGATGTCTATACGGCCTGATGGCAGGTCGTGTCGGTGAATTGAAACCTCCCTGAATCTCGGGCTTCTTGCGTTCCGTGTCTGGCGACTCGCTCTCGGATTGATTTTCGTGCGCGAAAGCCGTCTATCCATTCTGATCACCCCGGAAAGGTGAAACCGATTATGAAAAGGTCAATGGCGTGTGTTGCTGTGGCGGCCACTCTGTTTCTGCCGTCCGCCGCTGCAGCTGCCGACCCGTCACCTGGGGACGCAGCGTCGGTACATTATTCTGTGACTCACAGCGCCGCGACGACACTGCTCTCGGTAGACTCGGGGTCACTCGCCACCGACAATGGTGTGTTCGAGATTAAGGCACCCGATGGAACCGTGCTTGCGGGGACTGAGTTGTCGTTCCGAGTGGATGATTTCACCTTCCCGATTGCCGCGGAGGTACATGGGCTGACCGCGGCACTCACTCCTCAGTTCGATGTAGCACACGCGGTGTACGCGCCGGTGGCATTGCCGTACGAGGATTCCGCACCGTGGAAGACGCCCTTCGATCGGGAGCAGGCCGCGTGGAACCGCCTGACCTCTACTATCAGTGCGGGCGCCACCATCGGTACGGTGGTAGGTGGTCTCGCCGGAGGCGCCGCCGGGTGTGTCCTTGGAGGTCTCGCAGGCGCGACCGTGGCGGCGGCGAGCATCGTCGGTATGTTCGGCCCATTTATTCCGGCTGCGGCTGTGGGTTGCTTGGGCGGCATTGTCGCGGTAGGCGCCCTGGGGACCCTGGCAGGCCAGCTCCTGGTGACGGCACCGGTGGCAATATTGGCTGCAGCCCAATACTTTACGACAGTAAACCAACCCTTCATCGCCCCGTCGAAATAAACGGCAGGTGAAATGCCCAGCCTCCAAGGCTGGGCATCCCGCCGAAAAGTCGATTGCGATGAATCTTGTCGAACGTCACTCGATTGAACGAGCAACAGCTCTTGGGCAACCTCTGGAAGGCATCGCCCGGATCGGATCATCGCTATATCGAAAAGCAGGGTTTCCCGCCTTCGGACCCGAACTCGCTCCGCGCGGCGCGCTCCTTCCTGGCAATGGACCGTAGGGGAATCCTCAATATTGGAAATTCCATGACCGTCAGATTCCTTGATCGCACTACGTCGATCGGGCACTGCATGATCGTGACCGCCCAAATCGATGCGCGGCCCTGAGCTCGCCTTGCCTCTCGGGCAGGCTGGTACTCGTATCCGCAGGGGCGCTGCGGCGCGCTCTCGGCCCTCAGAAAAGCCATTGCCCTCAGGCGCTGAGGTCGCTGTTTCTTCCGGCGGCTTCGATCTACAAAGAATGCTCGACAGTGATGTCTGCCATCACATCCAGAGCCTCGGTGGACGCTTCCGGGTGGCGGACTGCGATTCCCACGAAAAGCGCGTCGACAACTGCCAAGTGGGTCAGTCGGCTGGTCATCGCTTCCAGGCGAAACCCGTACTCGGGGCCGCCGGCAACCAACGACGTATCCGCCGCGCGAGTCAGCGGCGAATCGATGAAACTCGTAATCGCTACCACGAACGCACCCGCCGCTCGCGCTGCCTCAGCAGCAAGAAGGGACTCGCGACTGGCGCCAGTATGGCTGATCACCAGGCACACGCAGGTCGAGTCGAGATGTCGAGCAGCCAAGTGTTGAGCCATGACGTCTGACGGGAAGACCGTAACCAGGCCCAATGCTGAGAACCGGTAGGCGGCATCATGGGCCGGCGCAGCGGAAGTTCCGTTGCCAACGACGAGAACACGGCTGGCCACAGCGATTCTGTCGATCGCGAGCGAGAGCTTCTCCGGGGCGACAGTCTGTGTCGCATCGACAAGTGCTTGGCCGCTCCTGCGAAGGACGCGATCGAGAAGTTGACCTACCGGTGTCCGACTGTCGATCCCGGCTTCGTGCGAAAGTTCTTGGTCCCGCTGCGACTGATGGGCGAGGTCGCGATTGATAGCTAATCTGACGTCTTGGTAGCCGCGGTATCCAATGCGCTGACAGGCGCGCACCGCCGACGACTGGGCGACACCAGCCTTTTGGGCAAGCTCTGTCACCGCGCCTTGCACAACCGCTTCCGGGTCGCTCAAGATCGTTTCGATCACGCGTCTGTCTGTCCGGCCGAGCTTGGGCAATGCAGCCTGAGCCCGCGCAACGAACTCGCCGCCCGTCAGTAAGGGGCTAGCCGGAGTCATAAGACCTCATTCGACTTCTCTGGCAAGAGCGGATGCAGAATGACAGGAGAGTACCATGCGTCGGAAACGACGTCCCGTCATGAGGTCCGCTTCGGATACTTCATCCACGGAGTCGCTATCAGGCACCCACACATCGCGCGGCCATGGTTTCAGCTCTCAGCGATCGCTATCGCGACCTCGCGCCACTGATAGTCGACCTGCACAGCGCTGATTTGGTTCGCGCAGAGGTCGCCGTCCGACGGGAGCTGGACACCGAAGGCGAAACCTTCTCTCGCACTGCTGATTTCGACGCGATCCCCGAGTGGATCGGCGGCACCAGGCCGTCGACTCCGCGCTGGCCCAGGCATATGTGCGATACAGACGTTCTCGTCGGCCGTCGATGCGCCGTCGTAGTTGTCTACCAGAGTTACGGTGACCTTCTTCGCCATGGATTGCCCTTCCGTCTGTGACGTTGTCGGTAACGGGGCAGCGGACGGCGCCCGCGTTCCACTCCCTTGGAGATGAACCGCGTAGCCGTCGGATGTCGCGCAGCTGCAGCAATCCGCGCATCTGAGTGGTATGGGCGCCACGCGCGGCACTTCCTGTGAGCGCCTCCTGAATGTTCGGCAATGCGACAGTGGCTCAAGCACCGTCGCAATAACTGGTGACCGCTATGCCGTCCACTGAACCGAGCAATCCGCCCGCAGCCGATTCGACTACGAACCCGCACCAGGGGAGGCACCGATACCGCGACGATGGACGACTTCGGCCGCCAGCTCGGCCGGGATTCCTGGAACCCGTGCGCTTTGTACTACACCTGCTCAATCCGCGGCTGCGCCACCCACTTCCTCCAGAACGAGCGCAACGCCGCCAACTTCGATCAGGGACTCGACACCTGGCTCGAACGCGGCTGACCCTGCGGGCAGGGGCCCCGGTCCCTGCCCGGCACCCACCGCGCCAGCACCCACGGCCTCGCCTGAGTGACACCGCCGGACTCCCATCCTCTGTGCCTTTCACATGCGGCTGCCAGCCCCAGCCCGGATACGAAATGCCGTGACGGTGGTGGTGGCCCAGCACCCCGCCCATCACCACCGGCCGGGCATGCGGCCGAGGACTACGCACCCGCCCCGAATCCCCCTCGCCTGCTCGACGAATCTGCCCCAAGGACGTACCAGGGCGATCCGGCCCGGATCCGGTTGCCGCCGAAGAAATTTCGGGGCATACCGACCGAACCGGATCGACTTCAGTTGACTGCCGCGCCAACGGCGAGCAACCATGGTTCATGCCATCATCTGATGAGATCAGGCGGCTCGAGGAACTCACCGACCGGCTCGCGCAGCGGTTCCCGGCAATCAGCACCTGGACCATCACGACGATCGTGCACGAGATCCACCAGGACTTCGATGGCCGTCCGGTGCGGGAATTCGTTCCGCTGCTGGTCGAGCGGGTCGCCGCACGACAGCTCGTGTCGGCCGTCCGCTGACCGGCCACCGCGACGCCGCCGATTCCGCTAGGTCGTACTCTCCGGTCGATTGTCCGAATCGTTGGCGAATTCTGGGTTGACGGTCCATGGTTCGATGGTCGCCCCCCGGGCGCCGCCCCTGCCGATGCGTGCTACCCCTGTCGGTACGAGAGCAATGTCCGAGGACCCCCGCACTCGCCCA
Source organism: Nocardia sp. NPDC004711 (assembly GCF_053601595.1). Lineage (NCBI taxonomy): Bacteria > Bacillati > Actinomycetota > Actinomycetes > Mycobacteriales > Nocardiaceae > Nocardia > Nocardia sp. NPDC004711. The sequence continues at coordinate 28,393 of NZ_JBSGCB010000035.1, forward strand.
ATTCGCGCCTTCGTGCGTGAGCTGACGCAGCACGCGCAGGCGCTGGTACGCCGCCGCGAAGCCCTTCCTACCGAGCCCGCGGCGTCGCGGCACGACGCCGAGCTCGCTGCCGGATCGCCCACCTTCACAAGCGCTTTCCCGCCTTGCGTGCCGCGATGACGTCTTCGGCCGTCCGATCCAGCATTGCGATGGGGCAGCTCAGGGGTACCCGCCCGCGGCCGCTCTCGGCCACGTCGACTTCGAGCCTGTCGTCGTTGCCGCCGATGCCGTCGCAACCCCCTCCCCGGCGGCATCGTCAATCACTGTGGCGCAGAACGTGATTGCTGTGCTGGTCGCAGCATTGAGACTCCGGGGAATCACCGGCCTCTATGCCTGACTTGATTCGCGTCTGGACCTCTAGGGCCAGAGTGTCGTTGGATGCGAAGATTCCGCTCCAGCGGCGGGTGAGGTCGACATCGAATTCGACCGGTCGGTCGTGCAGGTCTCGCAGCGATGCGATGCCGAGACGGTCCAGCGTCGCGGCGAACGCGAGATCGACGATGCGGTGGGTGTCGCTGCCTGCGTCGGCGAAGGCGTGGATCGATCCGTCGGCGACGAGTGCGGTCTCGAGGGTCGAACAGGACAGTATGCGGACTCGCTTGGCTGCGGTGGCGATGGCCCACCATCCGGCTCCGGCCGGTTTGTCGGTGTGCGGTCTGAGCAAATCGATCGCTGCGTCGGCAAGGTTTGCCGATGGACGAGGAATGAGTGGGCGTGCGAGGGGGTCCCAGGCGCCTCGTTCGGATGCGTGCCAGGTGTTTCCGGTTTCGACCCAGCATGTCAGTGCCTGATCGAACTCGCCGTCAACAACGAGCGCGGCGGAGAAGCAGGCGAGCGGGACGCCCGCGGCGGCGTTGGCGCTGCCGTCGAGAGGGTCCATCACGAGCGTGGCCGCGTGGCCTTTGTCGATGTGTCCGGCTTCTTCGGAGAGGATGTTCACCGGGATCGCATCGACTGCGTTGAGGATCGCGGTCTCCACGAGGACGTCGATGAGCATGGTGTCTGTGCCGTCGGCGCCGACGCTGTGCACCGCCTCGAGCTGTTGTCTCGGGTAGGTCGCTCGTGCGCTGTGGTAGGCGATGCGTGCTGCTTGCGCGGCGGTGGTCAATGCGGGGTGCAGGTGTTGTTCAGGTTTCACGATCGCGCCCCGAAGGCGGGCTGTCCCTGCACCCAGGTCTGGGTCACAACTGGTTGACCGTTGAGCTGGCGGACTACGACGAGATCGGCTCGCTTACCGGGCTCGAGTGTTCCACGATCGGTCAAGTTGGCTGCTGCGGCAGGATTCGCGGTCGCGAGACGGATGGCGTCGCTTTTGGACACAACGCCTTCTTCGGCGACACGGTAGATGCTTCGCAGCAGCGCCGGCGGGTAGTAGTCGGAGGCCACGATGTCGAGGAGCCCGGATTCGAGTGCCTGCCTGGCCGACAGGTTTCCCGAGGTTTGGCTGGCTCCGCGAAGCAGATTCGGTGCGCCCATCACGGTGGACAGGCCGTGGGTGCGCGCGGCTTCGGCGGCATCCTTGGTGACAGGGAACTCGACGATGCGGGCTCCGAGAGCGTTGGCGAGCTGCACAGCCCGGGGGCTGTCATCGTCGTGCGAGGCGAAGGCGATGTCGTGTTCGCGGGCCAGCTCGGCGAGTTCCTCACGAACCGCCGCAACATAGGGCTGGGCCGCCTGTCGCTTCACCAGAGCTTCGTCGAGGTTCTGCGCACCGGCATAACTCATCGACTGCTTCCAGTCGTCCTGTTCTTTGAACGATGCCTGGCCTGGTGTGTAGTCCAGGTAGGACAGCAGGTGGATGTCGCCGGTCTCGGCGAGTTTGCGCGCGGTGTCGAGGTATTCGGTGGTGAGGTCGAACCGAAGATGGATGCGGTGATCGACACGCAACTGTGCCTTCAGCGTGCGTATGGCCTCGACCGCGTCGAGTGCTTGCTCGAGCGAACGCCATTTGAGGATGTCGTCTTGCATGATCACGCACGCGAAGTGGGTGGTGATCCCCCAGGCCGCTGCCTCCGCGTCGAGGACGACGAGGGCGTCGGTGAGTGGGAAGCCGTAGGTGGGGCGTGGATGGGCCTTTTGGTCCCAGCAGTCCGAGTGCAGGTCGACCAGCCCCGGGATCACGTCGACGTCGCCGAGTTCGATGACTTGTGCGCCGGGCGCCGGGTCCTTGCCGACGGCGATGATGGTGTCTGCGTCGATGGTGACGTAGCCGGGGTGGCCGTCATCGGCGCCGGTCGCGGTGTAGAGGCGGGCAGCGTGCAGTGCGATGGGGGTCATGAATTCTCCAGGTGTGCGATGGTTCGCTGGTGGGCGACGCGGCCTTCGGACAGGGTGACGACGCGATCAGCGACGCGGTCGATGACCTCGGGGTCGTGAAAGACGGACACGACAGCGGTGCCGTGATCGGTGAGGTGCTCGATTCGCTCGATCACGAGGTCGCGGTTGGCGGGGTCGAGGGCAGAGATCGGCTCGTCCAGCAGCAAAAGGGGTGGCGGGGCGATGGTGCCGGCGGCGATGTTGACCCGCTGCTTTTCCCCGCCCGAAAGCAGGGTCGGGTAAACGTGCCACAGCCGCTCACCGATGTTCAGCTCATCGAGGGTCGCGGTCGCGGCGGCGCGGGCCGCATCGGGTGGGAATCCGAGCCGGCTGGCGGCCTTGGTGACCAGTTCGAGGACGGTGCGGCGCGGCTCGGATCGCAGGAATTGCGATACATAGCCGATGTGGCGTTCACGAAGGTCGGCGACCTCGGTCGCGTCGAGTGCGGCGATATCGACCTCGCCATCGGGCAGGTGCACGACGATCGACCCGCTGCTGGGCAGGTAGGTCCGGTACACGCATTTCAGCAGTGTCGATTTGCCGGATCCGTTCGTTCCGGCCAGAGCGACGTGCTCGCCCCGGGAAACCGTGAGGTCGATGCCGCGCAGGCCCTCGATGCGGCGTCCAGTGTGGTGCAGCGTGAACGTCTTGGTCAGTGCGTGGACGGTCAATACCTGTGTCATGTCAACCTCGTGCGGCGGCGACGAGTCGCTGGCTGTAGGGGTGTTGGGGGTCTTCCAGAAGCTGGTCTGTGAGGGTCGATTCGACGACGCGACCCTGATACATCACGACGGTGCGGCGGCACAGAAGCTCGACGACGGCGAAGTCGTGGGACACCACGACAGCGGCAAGATGTAGTTCCTCGATGAGTCCCCGGATCAGGTCGAGCACCCCGGCGGCGACGGACGCGTCGAGTCCGGTGGTGGGTTCGTCGAGAAGAAGGATCGACGGTGCGCTGGCGATCGCTCTGGCTATCTGGACCCGTTGGCGCATACCTCCGGAGAAGCTGTGGACCGGATCGTCGATGCGGTCCTCGGGGATTTCGACGCGCTCGAGGAGGTGACGCACGGTGGCGCGGATGGCGTGGAAGGAGCGTGCGCCGGCGGCGGCCAAGGGAACGGCGACGTTGCCGCCGGCGCTGAGCCGCAGGTCGAGCCCGCGTGCCGCGTCCTGGTGCACGAGCGCGATTTGGCCGACGCGCAGTGCCCGGCGCTGCGCGGCGCTCATGCTGTAGAGGTCGACGGGCCCGTTGTTCGTGTTCAACAGCACCGAGCCACGGTCGGGTTGTAGCTCGCCGGTGAGTGTGCGCAGAACCGTGGATTTGCCGGATCCGGATTCGCCGACGATGCCGAGTGCCTCGCCGGCGTTGACGCGAAAGGAGACATCTCGTGCTGCGGTGAACGCGCCGTATCGTACGAGCAGATCCCGCGCCTCGAGCGTGGTGGCGTGTTCGGCGTTGCGCTGCTGCGGGGTGAGGATCAGCGCAGCCGAGGTCGCAGCGAGTCCACTGCGTTCGCGTGCGGTGGGGTGTCGCCGGGCTTCGTCGTGGACTTGCGGGTGCGAAGCTGCGCGGCTTGTGCTCATCGCACGCGCGTCGGCACACCAATCGGTATCGCTGCAGATCCATCGTCCCCCACCGCCGGTGGGATCGGGCACCTCGACGAGGTAGGTCGATTCGCTGCCGCAGCGCGCGCAGGTTCCGGGCACTGATTCCACCGTGAACTCGATGTCGTCGAACGCGAGCGGCTCAACGCTGGTGTGCGGGGGCACAGCGTAGATGCGGCGCTCTCTGCCGGCGCCGAAGAGAGTGAGGTTATCGGCGTTGTCGAGTTTGGCGAGGTCCCATTTCGGGATGGGTGAGGGCGACATGATGTAGCGGCCGTTGACCAGGACCGGATACCCGAACGATTTGGTGGTAGCGCCGCAACGCACCATCTCCTCGTAGATCCCGACCCACATCAGCGCATAGTCCTGCTCGGCGTGCATGCGCAGGGTTTCCTCGAGTCGCTGTTCGATGGGGCGCAGCGGTTCAGGGATCGGGACCTGCAGGACCAGCAGCTGGTCGCCCTCGAGCGGGTGTTCGGGGATCCGGTGCCGACTCTGGATGAGGGTGGCCTCGCGTGTTTTGTTGGTGTCGGCAACACCGCTGGTCTGGGTGATGAGCCGCCGCAGATTCGCAGCGCTGACCGCGTCGTCGTCGCCCTGGTCGATGACCTTGACGACGTCGGTGGGTTCGACGACGCTCAAGCTCACCTGCAGCCCACCGCTGCCCCAGCCGCGGGGCACCGGCATCTCACGCGAGGCGAACGGAACCTGATGGCCGGGAATCGCGGTCGCCTTCAGGATGGCGCGGCGGACGTCGCGTTTGGTGTCCTCGTCGAGCAGGGCGAAGCTGTCGGTTTGGGGTGAGCTCGCGAGCCGGTGAACGGTGGTGCGGGCGGGCGCCTCGGAGAGGGCCTGGTCACTCATGATCGGATTCCTGACGGTTGTGCGTGGCGCGGGCGCGCAGCGCCGCTTTGATGTCGGCCGCGGCCCGGAAGGTGACATAGTGCGGCAACTTGAGGTGCTCGATGAGCCCGTTGGCGTCCATACCGTCGGCGGTGCGCAGGATGCGTTCCTCTTGGCCGGTGCGGCCGCGATCACGTTCGAGGACGATGTCCAGACAGGCCATCGACATTGCCTTGCGTTCGTTCTGTCCGAACGACAGCCCGTAACCGACATCGAAGCGGGAGGCGTCCTCGTCGGGTCCGTCGAGGTCTTCGACTGCCTCCGCCTCTGTCACCCGGATGTCGCCTACATGCACCGCGCCACCGGTCAGCGGGTTGGTCACCCGCACCGGAAGCCGTCCGCCGCGGATCTCGCCTGCGACGACGGTGTGGTCGTAGGATCCGGAGTCGAGCAGGTCGGTGTACCAGTGTGTGACCAGGGCCGCGGTCTCACCCCGGGCCAGTAGCGCAAGCCGCGCTGAGCGGTCCTGGCCGGGCCGCGGCGATTGGCGGACCACATCGATCGGGTCCGGGTCGCCGGGGGCGTTGCGCGCCACCACCATGTCGTGCGCCTGCAGCAGGTAGTACAGGCGTCCGGGGTTCTCGCCGAGCCCGTTGTCGTCGCGGCGCTGGTCGCGACGATCGTGAGTCGTCTCATGTGCAGCCGGGTCGTGCTGGCGTTGCAGGATGCGGGGCATGTAGTCGCGGGTCCTGCCGAGGACCTGTCGTCCAGGCGGGGTTCGGTATGCCGGCACCACCCGGCGCAGGGGGATGAGTTCGTCGGCGTCGATGGGCGGGGTCACGCCGAGTCGAGGCAGGCTCAAGCGGAAGGTGCGCACCAGCGAGGCGGCCTCGAAGGTGTCTCCTTCGGCTTGCCGGAACGCGCGGGCCGCGGTTGCTTCGTCCCATAGCCCGCCTTCGGACATGACCTGGTCGACCACGATCCGCAGCCGGCCGATGATCTGGTCGAGTTCCAGGTGTGCGCTGTCGTCGTGGTCACGGTGGTGGCGCACGAGTCGCTCGGCGGCCTCGATGGCGGCCAGGCCGGTGGATTGGTAGGCCATGTCAGTGCTCCCAGGTGATGGTGCTGCTTCGCGGGATCCCCAGCACGTTGCCGGTGGGATCGAACAACCACAACTCGATCCCGGCCGGCTGCTTCTGGCAGGCGGTGCGCCGATCTCGCAGGACCGTGTCCAGGACTGTAGTGCCCCCCTCGACGGCGACACTGACGCTGCCGTCAACACCGGGCCCGCTGATGCGCAGGTGCCGCTCGTTATCCGCGATCGCGGGTTCGTGCGAGGTCAGCGTGCGCAGCCCGGCGACACTGATGGCGACGGAGGCACCGCGTTCGGGTTCGGTGGCGCTGCCGCGGGCGATGTCGAGCAGCTCGCCGGGCCGTGGTGCCCGGACAAAGGCGATGAGTTCCGCACACGCCGGGTCCGTCAGCTCGGCCCCGGTTGCGGTGGCGATGGCGTGCGCCCCGGTGTCATCGACACCGGGCACGGCGATCGGTGTGCCGTGGGAGGCGAGTGCGAGTGGAAGGCGGCACACACTGGGCACGGTGGTCGCCAAGAACTCCGGTGCGGGCGTTCGCTCGATTCGCGCTCCCGGCTGTGACAACGCCGACAGCAGCGCCCGGAACGTCTGCCCACTGAAGGCCTGCTGCGGTGTCTGCTGCGGCAGCGAGGCCACGACTGCTGAGTTGATCCTGGAGGTGATCATCCGCCGAGCTCCTCGAACGCGATCGCAGTGGGAACGATGTCGGCGATGTCGGCAGAGCTGTTCGCGGCCAGTTGTGCCTGCGTCGCCCGGCATAGCTCGAGGATGGCCGCACGGTACGGGCTCTCGGCTTCGGAGCATGCGTCGCAGATAGCGGCAGCGACGGTGGCTTCCGGGTCGTCGCCGAGGCGAATCGCCCACCCCTGCCGGCAACCTACGCTGAGGCGGACCTCGGTCACCAGAACGTCGCCGAGGTAGAACCGGCGGCGTTCGATCGGCTCGCGGATCTGCATCAGAAGGGTCCCCAGCTGGGGTCCTGTGATCAGCGAGACCTCGAGGCCTTCGAGGCAGGTGTCGGCGAGTTCGATCAGGGCCGTGCGATCGGCGCGAGCGAGCAACCCGGTGCGAAGATCGCGGTCGGCGTCGAGGTCGATGGTGGTGTGCGCTGTCATGAATTCCGCTTCGTTCGGTCGTTGATGGCGATACGCAGCCGGATCACGTCGGGGCGGCTCCATCCGGTGGCGTAGTGCAGGGGGCGGCCGCTCGCGGCGTCGGACAGGCGCGACTCGCTGCGCCAGGTCGGCGGGCGGCCGACGAGTTCCAACCAGCGGGCTGTTTGGTGATCGACGATGTCGAGTTCGGCGGCGATCCAGTCGCGCTGCGGCGTGTACCCGAGGGAGACCAGCAGGCTGTACTGGGATCCGCCGAGTGCGAGCTGCTCCTCCATGAGCGGAGCGAGCGTGGCCGGGAGGTAGGCGATGGTGACGGTCGCTGCGACGTTGTCGACGAATCCGCGGGTAGTGACGCGCAGGACCGGCTCACCCGGGGTCAACTCCAGTTCGTGCTGCACATACGGGTCGGGCTCGTCAAGCTGTCTGACGTCGAGGACTTCCCGCCGCGGTGTCGCACCCGCGCGTCGTACTGTCTCGGTCCAGCTCGGCGGGGTGTCCGGGCCGATCGGGTAGGCGATGCGCGGAGCGACGAAGGTGCCGGCGCCGTGCGACCGCCGCACGAGGTAGCGGCGCTCAAGCTCCTGCAGGGCGGCGCGGGCGGTGTCTCGACTCACCGACTCTCGCGCGGCGAGCTCGTTTTCGGAGACGAGACGAGTGCCGGCGGGCATGGCCTCCACATCGGCGGCAAGCCGGTCAGCGAGGGCGACGTAGGTGGGAATCTGGTCAGACATGCGCCGACCCGCTCTCCACTGTCTCGGCAGTCGTGTGCTGGTCGCGCTGCTCCTGCGTGCGCAGCCGGTCGCTCACCATCGCTGGCAGGTCGGTCAGCAACGCGTCGACGCCGATCGAAATCAGGGTGTCGAGGACGGCGGGGTCGCCGTGGTCTGTGGCGATGACCTGCACGCCGGCGGCGTGCATCGTGGCGATGAAATCGGGAGTTTTCCAGTTGAGGTGGTCGTAGTTGCTCGACAACACCGCGTAGCGACCGCTCTCCTGCTCGGGCAGCTGCCCAGTTTCGGCCACGGCGAGAATCGAGCTGTGGCTGATAGTCCCGGGCACCGACGCGCCGAGCAGATCGCGTAGGCGCCGCATCCGGTCACCGGAGACACGCCAGGTGTCCTCGGGTCCGTCGGTGTTCGAGCCATGGATGCACACACGGTCGGCCGCATCGAGGTCGGCGATGATGCGTGCGACCGGTTCGATGCACTCGTCACGCTTGACATCCAGAAGGAAGGTGAGCTCCGGGAATCGAACGAAGAACTCTTCGAGTGTCCGGATACGTTCGCCACCGGCGAGCTCGATTACACGGATCTGTTCGAGTGTCATCTCGTCGATTGCGACGTCACGCCCGAGCAAGCGGACGAGGTTCGGGTCATGCCAGACGACAACCTGGCCATCGGAGGTGAGTCGCGCGTCGATTTCGACGCATTGGAAACCCAGATCGATAGCGCTCTGCACACCGGGGAAGGTGTCCTCGGTCACGCCCACACCACTGCCGCGATGAGCGATTCCGAAGGGTCGGGGAATATCGAGGAAACGGGTCATTAGTGATTCCTTTCCAGTTCCGGCGGCGCCGGTGAAGCGTGCGCCATGGGGGACGGCGGACAGCGGTGCCCGTCTGTGGTGAACGGGTGCAGGTCGTGCTTGCCGACGTGCACGGTGAGCTCGGATCCGACCGGCTGATCGGCATGCAGGCGTGCACGCACGACGGCTCCGTCGACATCGATGTGCACGAGGCGATCGCGTCCGACGAGCTCGGTCAGGACGGTGGCTCCGGTCATCGTCACCGCATCCGGCCCGCCGGGCCCGATACGGACGTCTTCGCTGCGTACACCCACCACCTCCGCGGTGCTCGGTGCGTGGGGTGTCGCGAGCCGGGCCGGCACGAAGCTCATTCCGCCCACGAGTGAGCCGACGAACTTCGATGCCGGTCGGCGGTAGACCTCTTCGGGTGGGCCCAGTTGTTCGATGCGGCCCTGGCGCAGCACGGCTACGCGGTCTGCCAGACTGAGTGCCTCGGTTTGGTCGTGGGTGACGTAGATGGTTGTCGTGCCGAGTCGTCGCTGCAGGGCGCGGAACTCGGCGCGCATCTGCGTACGGAGTTCGGCGTCGAGGTTGGACAGCGGTTCGTCCATGAGCAGCACTGCCGGGTTGCGGACCAGCGCCCGCCCGATCCCGACGCGCTGCTGCTGGCCTCCTGACAGTTGCGCTGGTTTGCGCTGCAGCAGCGAGTCCAGTCGCAGTAGTTGCGAAATTTCGCGAACGCGCCGTTTGCGTTCGGCAGCAGCGACGCCCTGCATCCGGAGAGGGAATTCGATGTTGCCGGAGACCGTCTTCTCCGGGTAGAGGGCGTAGTTCTGAAACACCATCGCCACTCCGCGTCGTTCGGGAGCGATGCCGGTGACATCCCGGCCCTCGATGTGCACCGTCCCGGAGGTGGGCTTCTCCAGGCCGGCGATGGTCCGCAGGAGGGTCGTCTTGCCGCAACCCGATGGCCCGAGCAGCACGAGTACTTCGCCGGCCTGCACGGTGAGTTCGATGCCGTCGAGCACGGTCGCATCGCCGAAGCGCACGCCGAGATCGCTGCAACGCACGATCGCCTCATCAGCGATGTCGCTCTCCTCGGTGGTGTGGGGCTCGTCGTCAGCGCCGAGCAGTGCGGGGCGGCTCACGGGAGAAGGCCCTTGGCCTGGTCAGCGGCCTTGTCGAGTCCTTGCTTCGGGGTCTCCTCGCCTCGCAGGATCGCGGTGATCTCGTTGCTCAGCCCGGTGCTGATCTCGACGGCATTGCGGCCAGGGAACTGGAACCACGGCACCATCTGCGTGCTCGCCTGGATCGAGACCTTCCGCAGGGGCTGCTGGGCCAGCAGCGGTGCGAGGTAGTCGTTTCCGTTGATGGCGAGCTTGCTCACGGGGGTGTACCCGGTGTTGGTCGTCAGCGCGGTCGATCCCTCCGGCCCTGTCAGCGCGCGGATCACCTTCCATGCGGCCGCCTGACGTGCCTTGTCCTTCGTGACGACGATCAGCGACGAACCGCCCGGCGCGACCGCGCGCGTGCCGCCGTCGGGGACCGGGAATTGCGCCGCGCCGAGGCCGAAGCCGATCTTCGGCGCAACGTTGGTCAACTGCGCGCCGCTGTCGATCAGGATCCCCAGATCACCGCGGGTGAACCGGTCGACCGCATCGGCCTCCTTACCGGCCACGGCAAGCCCGGAGGAGACCATGCTCCGCCAGAAGGTCAGAACATCTTGTCCCTGCTGGCCGTTGAAAGTGATGTTCTTCTGGCCCGGGTCCATCATCGAGCCGCCGGCGGAGAACAGGTAGTTCTGGAAATTCCAATTACCGCTGGTGTCGGTCGCGTAATTGGTCCCGGTCTTCACGGCCCCGCTCTGCACCAGAGCCTGAGCATCTGCTTTCAGTTCGCTGAAGGTGCGCGGCGGGTTGTTCGGGTCGAGACCAGCTTTGGTGAACGCGTCCTTGTTGTACATCATGATCATCGTCGAGACCGAGTACGGGATCGCGTACTGCTTGCCGTCGACCTTGTCGGCGTCCAGCAGCGACGACTCGAAGTTGGTCTTGACGAACTCTTGATCGCCCGCGAGCTGATCGTCTAGCGGCTGGGCGACGCCCTCTTGTGCGAATCGGGCAACGTCATTCGTGCCGACAGCGGCGATATCGGGAGCGTTTCCGGCGGTGATCGAGCTGGCGAGCTTCTGTGCGACGTCCTCATACGACGACGAGCCGGTGCTGTGGACGGTGACCTTGACACCGGTCTTTTGCTCGAGCGGGTCCAGCGCCTGCGAGTACGACTTGAGCACCGGGTCGTAGGAGAACGACAGCATGGTCAACGAGTTCGGCTGACTCGACGCTGCACGGGTCCCCGGGCTCTGCGCGTTGCATGCGGCGGTCATCAGCAGTGTGGTTGCGGCTGCGGCGAGCAGCATCGCTCGACGGCGAATGAGGATTGAGAACATGGCGGGTCCTTCGGTGAGTTGAGCGGTAGGGAGTGGCTTCACTGAGCCAGGGCCACACCCTGGGTGAGTCGACGTTGCACGAGCGCGAACGCGACCAGAAGCGGCAGGATCGCCAGAATCGCGCTGGCCATCTGCGGGCCGTAATAGTTGCCCACATCCTGGTTGACATAGGTCGTCAGGCCGATCGGCACCGTCGCGGCCTGAGGGCCCTGCAGCACGACCGAGGGCCAGAACAGATCGTTGTAGTGCGAGGTGACGCTGAACATGGCGAAGGCATAGATCGCCGGACGGACGCTCGGCAGCACGACACGCCACACCATCGCCACCGGCCCGACGCCATCAATGCGAGCGGCATCGAAACGACTGCGCGGGATCGTGAGAATGAACTGCCGAAACAAGAACACACCAAAGGCGGAGCCCAGGAACGGGAGCGCCAGAGAGGTGATGGTGTCGAGCAACGACAGCTTTGCCAGCGCGACGTAGGTCGGCAGCGCGGTGACCTGCGCGGGGATGGACAGACACACCAGCACAAGCACGAGATAGGTGCCACTTCCGCGGAATGTCCGGCGGGCCAGCAGATACCCCGCCGGGATGGACGTCACCAACCCTCCGATGAGGATCAGACCTGTGGTCACGATGCTGTTCGCATACAGCGCCGGCCAGGCTTGCGCGGACCAGGCCATACGGAAGTTGTCGAGAGTCAGATGCTCGAAGCTGATCCCGTCGAGCACGTACTTCTCTGCGGTGAAGGCAGTGAACACCATGATCACGAACGGACTCAGGACCAGCAACGCGCCGCCGAGCAGGCACAGGTGGACAAGGATCTGCTTGAACGACGACGGTGAAAGACGCAGGTTCATCGTGCCCCTGCCGCCATAGCACGTCGCCAGTAGCTCGGCAGCATGATCCCGGCCAGGATCAGCACCAGCACCAACAAGATGAGGTTCACGACGCTGCCGCCGCCGATATCGAGATAGTGCACGCCCCGCAGCCACTGGTAGTAAGCGAGGGTGGTCGTGCTGTTCACCGGGCCGCCATCGGTGATCACCCGAATTTGATCGAAAGCCCGCAACGCGTCGCGGGTGGCGACCACGAGGGCGAACGCGGTGGTCGGTCGCAGCGCCGGCCACGACACGTGCCAGAACCGTGTCCATGCACTCGCCCCGTCGAGGCGCGCTGCTTCCTGCACGCCGTGAGGGACCGCTGTCAGTCCGGCCAGGAACAACACCATCAGTGTTCCCAGCTCCTGCCAGTTGCCGATCAGGGCCATCGCCGGCAGCGCCAAGGCCTTCGAATCCAGCCAGTCGTGGATCCCGAACAGGCGCCCGACTGTCGAGTCGATCAGCCCGCTGTCTGGGAAGAACATCCACCGCCACACCACAGACATCGCCGTCAGTGTCGAGGCCGCGGGCAGGAAGTAAGCGGTGCGCCACAGTCCCTGCAGATGTTTGACTTCACGGATGCCGACCGCGACCAACAGCGAGACAGCAGCGCTGACCGGGACCGTCAGCACGACGTAAACAACGGTGTTGACCGTCGCCTGCCGCAGAGCTCCGCTCGTCAACACGCGGCTGTAGTTGGACAACCCGACGAAGTCCAACTCTCGAGTGAACGGGTCGAACGAAAAAAGTGATAGAAGTCCCACCACCAGCAATGGCAGCAGGACGAAAGCGCCGATGAGCACGGCCGCCGGGCCACCGAGCACGAGCGAGGACAAGGCGTCGTGTCGGAACAAGAGGCCGCTCGCCCACCCCCTTTGCGTCGGAGGGCGTGGCGCTGCGCGTCGCGTTGCGAGCATCCGGTCACCTCGTCTCGATTCCGTTTGTAACAACACGACCAGAGCTTCCCGGCCGCGGATGACAAGGTCAGGAACCTTAGGCGAACAACCGGTCAACTTGTTGCCACAAGTTGTTTGGTTGAGCCTCTGCATGCTCGTCCCACATCGGAGCTCCGGCTGGCCGGATGGCGCGGTCAGCCCAGGGGGAGACGCGCGCTGCCGTCAAGAGGGGGTTCCAGTAGTAATTGCGCGAAAAACAACGACAATGGCTTGACCAGTGGTTTCGTGTCCTGGTGATGTCAGTGCTCTCACTCGGGCGAAAATTGTCGGGCCCGTCGGCGCTTCTGTTTCTCCGCCGTCTGCAGGTCGATGTAGTAGCCGAGTAGGCCGACGAGGGCATCGGTACGGGTTGTCCACGGTCCGCGGCCGGTCAGCGGGATGCTGCTGTACCCCAAAACGACAAGCACGCATGTCGAAGCGCGGGACAGGCTCTGACAGTTCGCCGGAAAGCCGGACGGCGGTGCGGGATGTCTTGCAGCACAACAAGATCGAACCGAAAACTGTCGGTGCCTACTGCCATACTTCGCGGCTATGACTGTTCACCGTGTACGCGCGCATCTGCGCAACGGGCGCCCCGTGCGGGCGCACAGCCGCCGATCCCGAGGCCGATCAGGCTCCCCGCTGGGGCTCCTGGCTCTCAGCGGGGTCCTTGTGGCCGGCGTCCTCCTCGCCGGAGGAACCAGCCATTCCGACGGCCGGCACCCGGCGCCGCTAGTGGTTCCCCGCCCGTCGTGCCGACGACGCCGGCCGGAGACGGGCACACGTGCTATCCGCTGCAGGCGGGCTGCTGACGACTGCCGGCCAAGGCCCGACGTAGGTTGCTCTTTGTGAGCGGCTTCTCCGACTTCCTGACCCACGGCTCGGCTCCCTGGTGGACCACTGCCGTCACTACCCTCGCCGGCACTCTCATCGGCGCGATCAGCACAGCAGGGGGTGGCGCAATTTTGGAGCGGGTCAAGGATAAGAACCTGGCCAACAGCGAGGGACGCAAGGAAGAACGGGAAAAAGAAGCTCAACGACGGGAGCGGGTTCGGGACCTGGGAACGCGGTTGATCGCCGAGGTCGAGGCCCTCCAGCTGGGCAGGGTGAACTGGCTGCTCAGTCAGACGAAAGCAAAGCAGGCGCGGCTCGAGAAGGACCTCGCCGCGAATCCGCCCTCGACGCCCGAGGAAGCTACCGAGCGCGTCAAACAGATCCTGGACGCCGCGCCAGGGGTGGACTTTGCGCTCGACACCGCATCGTCGATGCCGGAACGGATCCGGCCGCTGCTGAACGTGTTCAACCTGATCGCTGTCAGTCTCCCGCGCGAACTGGTCGAACTCGCGCGAGAGGTGGTCGTGGTGACTCTCGCGGATTCGTTCCCGCTACTCACCTCCAACACAGAGCCTGCTCCGAAGGACGAGCGAGCAGACCCACTGTTCGCCTTCATGAACGGCATGCGCAAGTACCTCGATCCCGCTGCCGAACCCCTGGAGAAGCCGCTCAACGCGGTACCCGACATCGGCCAATAAGGGGACCGCATCGATATGGCTTCGGGGTGCCTACGGTTTGGCCCATCGTTTGTGTGCGCGGAAAACGATCAACTGAGCTGGGCGCGTAGTTCGGTGGCCAGTGCTCGCGCTTCCGCTGCCTGCTGAGCCGCTTCGGGTCGACCTTCCTCGGCCGCGATCCGATCCAGCAGGTTCGCTTTACGATCGAGCAAGCGAGCACGCTTGTCCTGGTCTACAGGCGAGAACATATCCCGGTAGAGGTGGCTAAGTGCGGCGAGTACCGGGGCTTGGGCCAGATCAGCGAAAAGTCACGCTAAGCGGTTTGGCTATCAATCCGCGCAGCACAGCGGGCGTTACCGGGACCCCGAAAACCTGCTGTAGCCGAAAATGTCTCGTGAACGAAGGTCTCCGGGCAGATTCCAGGCCAGGCTCGCGTCCGACACGACTTTCTCGCATCTGACGCGAACATCGTCGACTGTTGATGCATACGCCCTGACAGTCCGGAACCTCTACTTTTGCGCGGGCGGTTCGAGTACCTCGAGCGGTTACGGCTGCTCGGCCTCACCTGGGGTCGGCTCGCGGCCGTCGTCAGTCCGGTGACCGGAGTTCGCGGTGCGGCCGCGGTGCAGTGCTTCGGCCAGACCGGCTTCGATGTCGAGGGTGTCGGACAGCGTGTCGATGAGCTCCTGGTCCTGCGCGAGGTTCCACTGCTTGATCGCGTCGGAAGTCTGATCGCTCATTGCCGATCACCGTTCCTCTCGTTGTCGATGAATTTCTTCAGGGCCTGCCGGGCTTTTCGGAGACTGCCGCGCACGGCCACCGGACTGATCTTCAACTCTTCGGCGATCTGGGTGGGAGTGAAATCGAACATGGTCAACGCCATAACTTGCCGTTGCCGGGGCGGCAGCTGCGCCAAGGCGCGGTCGACGGTGTCCTGACCGATCACGCTGTCGTCGGAACGCAGCAGCGCTGAATGCTGCTCGCCGGGCCGCTCGGCATGGGGGGCCTCGCGTCGACTCGTCTTGCTGTGGATGAACTTCCGGAAGGCCACCCGGTAGCACCAGGAGGCCGGTGCCGTGATCCGCGGCCAGGCGCGATAGGCGTCGACGAGGGTTTCCTGCGCCAGGTCGGCGGCATCGGCGGATGTGGCGCCATGCCGGATCAGGAAGGCCACCAGGGTCGGGACGAATTGGCGGTAGAAGCCGCTGTATTCGGCGTCGAATCTGCCGGCGGCATGGTCGTCGGCGCGCCGATCCGCCTGCGCGGCGGCCTCATCCGCCTTGGACAACTCGGTCTGGAGCGCGGTCTCGGGCTGAGTGTCCACGTCGAGCTGGTCGGCGGCCTCGTCGACGACGCACTCGGGTATCAGCTCGCCGGCTTGGTCGACAATCTCGGCGGTCTTGTCCATGAGCTCGAGTCGGTCTCGCTCGCCGACACGACGGACCAAGAGAAGTAGGGCCTGCGACAGCGGGATGCCCAATTGGTCGGCGTAGCGGCTAACGGCCTTGTGGGTTTCCGGATCATGGACGAGGTCGAGGTTGCTGAGCAATTCGTCGAGCATCATGCCCAGTCGGGCTTCCTCCCGGCTCAGTGGGGCTTCGGGCAGCCAGCTCAACTTCCACGTGTCGGGCTCGACCAGCACAGCCCACTCGGGGGTGACGCTGCTCGTGATGGTCTGCCTACCTTCATAAAGCATCGTTCTTGTCCCCTTCCGCCATGCCGTCGGGCTCGCTCCCAGCATGCCGGGAGGTGGAGGATTGCTCCATGTCCCCTGGCGGACGCGGGGATTGCGCCGCATCGCGCTCGCGGCGCAGCTGCCGGCGCAACTGCCAGCCCGTCATCGTCGCCTGCATCATCTGGAGGGCCAGTCCTCCCACGGCAACCACCGATACAGCACCGTCCCAATGCATTGCGCGTCAGCCTTCCTGGTCACCTCGCCTTTATCTAGTTAGTGGCGAGGCAAGGGCCAGAACGTGTACTCGACATCGCGAGTTGTTCGGGGCGTCCGGCAGTCCGGTACGGGCGGCGGGCTTGATACGGCTGAACTTGCCCGGGGAAGCACAGGACGGCTACATGCTCTTCACGGCGGTCAGGACATCCCCTGTGGGTCAACAGGTTTCAGATTCCGGTAGAACTCGTCGAACATCGTTGTATTTTCGGCGACTACTACCGGAACCCCTCGACGCCCTGCTCACCCCGGCGGACAACATCGTCGTGCTGGAGATCCTCGAAGAGGTCTCCCCCTGGTACGACCGCAGCCTCGGCATCACCGCTGCCGACCCTGCGTGACTACCCGGCACGGTGCGGGCCAGCAGTTCGAGAACTGAGACCTCCAGTGGCGCTGAAGGTCTCAGCGTCGTGCAATCAACAGGACGTCTGGACCGGGAAGCACGGCGGTGGCGGGGCAGTCGGTCGTGCGGGTGCGACGGTCGAGGTGACCACAGTCGTGTCGACCGACGTGGCGGCCGATCCCATGTGGGTGAGGGTCAGCACGACCAGAAGCAGGGCCACACCACCCCCGATCACCCCGAATGCCCACAGGATCGGGATGGGTGAAGCACTGCGGTAGCCATGAACGTACAGAGACGTGTAGCGGCCCCGCCTGGGTGCGCGTCGGTCGGTGAAGCGGCCGTACCCGCTCACGTAACCCCCACCTGTCTTTCCCCGCCGAGAATGCCGCCGCACAGCTTCAAACCCCATGAGCTGCAGTATGACCCGATCGGGCGGTCAGTAAGACGTTCGGAGAGATCTACCCCTAGTTGTGCTGTCCGACTGAGTGGTGAGCGACAGCTACGATCGCGCGGTGATGAGCGCACCCCTGAACCGACGAGGGAGGCCTTGTTAGGTGACCCACACCTAACAAGGCCTCCCTCATGTTGAATCGCCCTGCGGGCCCTACGGAGTGGCGCGCGCCGAATCGGCGAGAGTCAGAACTTCACCCAGGACGACATACGTCTGGAGAAACACGAATCGTGCTTCCTCCACCTCGACCTCGGCGTGTGTTCCGGTCGAGCACCGTCCGTAGAGCTCGCTGAACGTCCTCCGCAGGCGGTCGCGGCGGCTCTTGGACAGCTTCTGCTGGTGGCAGTAGGCCTGCAACCGATTGAGCACGTTCTGCGGGCCGACCTTCAGCGGCTCGACATTGTCCCCGATGCTGTAGGGCTCGTCGCGGCCCGGGAAGAGGTGATCGGCACACGAATCGATCAGGCGCCGACACGTCGTCAGGGCCTGGCTGACCGACTCGGGGTCACCTTCTCGCAGACGATCGGAGACTTTGGCGATCTTGTCCAGGGCCGATCCACTCGCGACCGCCAGCGCTCCATCGACGTTGTCCTGCACGGACGCGAACAGAGTCGCCTGGAGCTCACTGAACAGCAACTCGTGATAGATCTCGGTCACCATGCCGTACACCGTCGACACGACAGCACCGCTGATGGCCGCCAACTCGCTGACCGTCTTCGTGGTCCCAATGATCTTGGCGTCATGCTCGCGGGCCGCGATCGGCACCGAATCCCCCGAGTAGTTCCCACCGTTCTTGAGTGCATCGAGTGCCTGTCGGCCTCCTTCGAGCGACGCCTCGATACGAGTTATCGGATACGGGTTACACCTGCGTTCTTTCTTGTCGGTCCACCGGTCGGCACGGGAGAACCAGCCAGTCGCCGATCCATCCAGCGGGTACCCCTCACGCTCGTGCCGCAGGAAGGTCGATAGCTCGTTGTGGTGGACCAGGCGGGCAACCCTGCTGGCTTTGAGCACGATTTCCGAAGCCTTCAAACGCTGCAGCTCGATGTCTTCGAGCAGTTCCGTGGCCAGCCGCAATGCTTCTTCCTGACGATTCACGATCCAATCGCACCACACTCGGCCCCAATGCCTTTGTGAGGCTGAGGTATAGGCCGTTTCCGAGCCCACCGGTGTCCGGAAGACGATCAGGGGTTGCTCTTGTCGGCGAGTAGTGCGGCGGTGTAGTCCGAGACCGGCAGGCCCGCGGCCACCTGATCACCGGCGGCGGTGAGCAAGCGGTCCTGTGCGTCGTCGATCATCTGATCGATCCGTGCGCGCAGAGTCTGCAGGCGCTGTATCTCCAGCGGACAAGCTGCTCATCAGCTAGCTGTGGCCGCCGAACAGCGGGAGCTGACGCGCTGACCAGACCGATCCGCCGATCTTGGGGGTAGTGAGTGACATCCGGCCGGAATCCGGCGCTAACGCAGTGATGCCCCGGGCAGAGTCCCAGGGCGTCACGAGATCGGTTATGGCTGTTGCTATTTCTTGCCGGATCCGCCGCTGCTGTACGCATTGGTCGCGCCTGCGGACTGGGCTCGGCTGGCGAACCCTGTTGTGGCCGTGCGACTGTCCGGGTTGCGGGCACCGGCGCTCTGGATCGCGGAGGCCCTGCTGGCGGTCATCTTGCCGCCGCTGGCGTGACTGCAGCCTTTGCTGCTGGACTTCGACATCGCTACCTCCTTCGACTGCATACCCCTTCCAAGATCAGAATCTCACCGTGCCCGCAGCTGCGGAAGTCGTGTAGCCGGTGACCTGGTGATTTGATGCCGATCGACTGGCATTCGCACGGAATCCGGCGCTAAGGAATTACCGCAGATAATGCGCACCGGTCGCAACGGCATAGAGCTACCCTTCGCACCGATGTTCCCCAAGCCCCTATCCTTCGGTGCGCGTCCGGAGTCCTTCGTCATTTACTTGTGCGCGAGCCCACCAGCCCACGCGCGCATACCCGATGGCCCATCACCGGCGGCGTAGGCAGCGAACTGCGCCCGCGCTTCATCCGATCGGATGCCACCCCTGATCTCGCGAGGCTTCGCGAAGAATGCAAGTTCCTCCGGCGGCGACCATGACTGCACCAAAGCGGCGGCGCCGTCGTTCGGCGACGCGAGTGCGAACCACACTCTCCGGATGCCCAACGTGATGGCCGCACCCATGCACATCAAGCAGGGCTCAAGATTCACTGCGAGCGTGAGCATGCCGGCTGGGCGTATGAACCCCAGTGCCTCATCGGCCTGCTGCATAGCGAGAAGGTCGGCATGCACAATCCGCTGGCCCAACGCCTTCTCCAGGGTGTGAGCACGACCGAGGATCCGCTCGTCATCGAACACCACCGCACCTATCGGCATTTCACCAGCGGACAATCCGTCGTCAGCGACCGACAAGGCAAGTCCCACAGCTTCGTACGGCTCCATCATCACCGTCACACTATCGTCGTCACCGTGTACTCGGCGGGCCCTCTCCGGTTCGTCGATGCCGACGCGTGCTGGTTGTTCGGGTCGGCCGGGCAGCAGGTCGGCGAAGGCGGTGCGGATGGCGACCCCCCCGATCCGGATCGAGATGCCGGGCAAGATTGCCCGCCGCCTGACCGGCTACGCCGCCGACCTCGGTGAAACCGAGCACTACGCCCTGCAACAGGGCCGGGAAGTACGACGCGGCCAGGGCTACAGCCTGCACGTCACCGCACCGCCGCACGTCCACCGGGCGCTGCTGGCCGCCGCCGAAACCGTCGGTGAGAGCGCTTCGGCCGCCGATCGCAAAGCACTTCGGATCTACCGGGACCGACTACACAACGCGACCACATGATGATCATCAGCGGGTGTCGGGGTGCACCCCGGACGAGAACCTTCAAGACGACGCACCGTCATCAGCCCTGCGCCACCAGAACTTCCGCTTCCGCCGACTCTCCCGCCCGGCGAGCAAGACCGCAAGTTGCAACGCCGCGACGGCGTCCCCGGCGTCGGCGGCCTTGCGCCACCACGTCTCGGCCTCCGCCCGATCCCCCCGCTCCCTCAGCAGGGTCCCGAGGTACGACATCGCGTGGGTGTGCCCGGCGTCGGCGGCCTTGCGCCACCACGTCTCGGCCTCCGCCCGATCATCCCGCCGCTTCAGCAGAATCCCGAGGTTGTACATCGCGACGGCGTCCCCGGCGTCGGCGGCCTTGCGCCACCACGTCTCGGCCTCCGCCCGATCCCCCCGCTCCGCCAGCAGGGCCCCGAGGTTGTACATCGCGTGGGTGTGCCCGGCGTCGGCGGCCTTGCGGTACCACGTCTCGGCCTCCGCCTGATCCCCCCGCTCCGCCAGCAGGACCCCGAGGTTGTACATCGCGTCGGTGTGCCCGGCGTCGGCGGCCTTGCGCCACCACGTCTCGGCCTCCGCCCGATCATCCGGCCGCTTCAGCAGAATCCCGAGGTTGTACATCGCGACGGCGTCCCCGGCGTCGGCGGCCTTGCGCGACCACGTCTCGGCCTCCGCCCGATCCCCCCGCTCCGCCAGCAGGACCCCGAGGTTCGACATCGCACCGGCGTGCCCGGCGTCGGCGGCCTTGCGCCAGAGTGTGCCCGCGATGGAGGTGTTGGCGCGGCGATAGGCGGTAGTCCCGACCTCTGTCAGGGTTTCGGGGTCGGTGTCGCGGGTTGCTGTGTGCCAGAACGTATCCGGGATGGGTCGTGGGGTGTGGTCGTCTTGGCCGTCGTCGGCGGCGACGAGGTAGTCGAAGGGCCGGTACCCGCGGAGCCCGTCGTGGAGGTAGCGGGTGTGCAACGCCGCCGTCCGCCCCGCCCCTTGCGGGGGTGTCCGCGCGGCCGTGATCGCAGCACGCACCGCGTCCTCGGTCGTGTCCAATTCCGGGCGGGTCTGGCGCAACGACTGAATCATGAACTCGGTGAGAACAGCCTCGGGGATCGGATCCGGTCGCCCGATCCGCGCCCAGTCGATGCATACGGCGATCACGGTGTGCCGGATCGGGTCGGCGGCCCTCGCGTCGTCGTAGCGTGCCAGCAGCTCCGATGCCCCCGCCAGCACCTCCGCCAGCCCGTGACCGTCGAACTCCTGACTGGGGTACGCGGCCGCGGCCGCGGCGGTCTCGGCAGGGTCGTCGCTGGTGGAGGCCAGGTCGATGAGCACTGCTTGTTCGAGCAGCATGCGGGTCTCCCGGCGCAGCTCGCCGTCACCACGCAGCTGGGCGCGCATCTCCGACCGCAATGTCGCCACCACCAGCGTCCGGCCCCGGCGAGCGGTCAGTCGGGCCAGCACAGCCGGGGTGAGGGAATTCGTGCCGGTGAGGAACTCGTGCAGGTCATCGAGCCACACCACGACCGTGTCTATGCTCCCGGCCAGGCGAGGATGGCCAGCAAGCTCACCGATTCCGTCGTGCACCGGGCACACCACCCGCGCTCCCGGGTCGAAGGCGTGAACCGCCTGGAACAGGGTACGGGTCTTGCCTGCCTTCGACGGGCCTACCACGATCACCATCCGCGCACCGGTCAACGCCCGGGCCAGCCGGGCATCGACCTCGTTCGCCGTCCGCGCCACATACTCGTCACGACGGCCATAGTCGGTGGGTCCACCGAACGCCGAACTCGTCGCCCCCAGCAGGTACGGGTTCACCTCACCAACCATCGGGAGATCGGTGCCGCCGAACACCTGCACCAACTGCTGTAACAACCGGCGTGGACGTTCACTCGACTCGTTGATCGTGACATCGCCGTAGAACTGGCTCCCGGTCACGGTGATCGTCGTGCCACCAGCAGGAGCCGGGGCACCGGGCGCGGGGCTACCGGGACTCAGGCCCGCGCCGTCCCAGGGTCCTGTGTTCCACCGAACCCCGACCGCACCCCACTGATCTTCGCTGGACCGTCGATCCGGCTGTTCTTCACCCGCACTCCGTCCCCGGTCGATCGGACATCGGAGATGTCCAGCGCCGCGGCGGTCAGGTCGTCGACATCGACACCGACGACCGCGTGCGGGGCGTGCCGGCGCACCGCCTCTAGCAGCGCCGCAGCCGCCGCCGCCAGCTCCGCGTCACCGGCGGCGCCGGCGTCTTCGAGGTCCTCGGCCAGCGACGCCTTCTTCGTCTCCGAATCGGGTTTACGCTCCACCCCGGAGACATCCACATTCTGGTACTTGCGTGAGAGCAGACTCTTCAACCCGGCATAGGCGTCCTTCACCACCTGCACTGCGGTGTCTTTCACCCCCGCCGCCGCACCCGCCGCGATCGCCGCGACCACCGCCGCCGTCACAGGATCCACCTCGGTGAACCTCCCACTCTCACAACTCGGCCCATCCGGCCCTTGGCCAACACCGCCAATGTAACCAAAAAGCACCGCACCCACAGTCATTCGAATAGGCGACAGCGCAAAGGACCTGCAGGACAACCTCACCCACATCGACCACAAGATCGTCGGATGTGACAAAAAGCGCTACTCAGCCCGAGCGTGGGCAGACGACTTCGGACATCCGTGCAGACGACTCCGAACATCGACACCAATGTCAACCTGTCGGGGGTTCGCAATACACTGCGTCGCATGCGAATCGGCTATGGGCGGATCTCCACCCGCGATCAGCATCCCGAGTCCCAGCACGACGCACTCACCGCGGCCGGCTGCGAGCAGATCTTCATCGACAAGGCCTCCGGCAAGCTCGCCTCCCGACCGGAGTTGAGCAAGGCGCTGCTGGTGGCCAACCGGCCCAACGACCAGCTGGTGGTGACGAAGCTCGATCGGCTCGGCCGCTCCCTCGAGCATCTGATCGAGCTCTCGAAGACTTTGCAGGACCGCGGCGTGGACCTGTTGGTCCTCGATCAGGGCATCGACACCTCCACCGCTGTCGGGCGGATGTTCTTCCAGATCCTCGGCGCAATAGCCGAAGTCGAGCATGCCCTGATGTCCGAACGCACCCGTGACGGCCTGGCCGCCGCCCGTGCCCGCGGGCGCACCGGCGGGCAGAAGCCCAAACTCGGACCCCGCCAGGTGGATCTGGCGCGGCAGATGTACGACGAACTCGACGAGTGTGGCAAGCGCCGCTACACCGTCGAGCAGATCACGGCCGAGTTCGGCGTCACCCGCCCCACCATTTACCGGCATCTGTCTTCTGCCGCAGCGGAAATGGAGGCGTGACCCCGGCTGGGTCGACCGGAGTGACACCATTACCACCGATGTCGTCGAAACTGCCCGCAGCACCCCTCGTCATCGGCGCCACATGACGGTGCGAGAACACCGCCATCTACCGCTGCGAGTCACAACCAAGACCTGCAACAGCTTCTCGCACAACTACATTCACACCGCTGAACCTCACTACGCGTTCGGTCGCGCGTACTGCTGTGGGTCAGTAACGTTCGTTTCTGGCCCAAACTGAGCCACCTCACCGCGTGCCGCGTCTGCCCAGATCGATGCTTACCCATTTCGGGTCAGAACCCGTGTGCGGTATCTACGGGACGAAACCGGATGTGTCGGCCCTTTCTGGGACAGTCCGGGGTATGGCTCGGTTCGGGTACGCGCGGGTGTCCACGCGAGGGCAGAAAGACGATTCCCAGATCGACGCGCTCACCGCAGCCGGGTGCGAGCGAATCTGGGTGGACAAGGCCTCCGGGAAGCTGGCGCGTCGCCCGGAGTGGGACAAATGCTTCGAACACCTGCGCCGTGGTGACGAACTGGTGATCACCCGGCTCTCGCGCCCATTCCGCTCGGTGCGGCACATGACCGAACTCGCCGCCCAACTCGACGAACGCGGTATCGATCTGGTCGTGCTCAAACAAGGCATCGAACCCGCGCCCCGCGGGGCGGTTCCTGTTCCACGTCATCGCCGCGATGGACGAGATGCTCGCCGACCTCATCAGCGAAGGCGCCCTCGAAGGACTCGAATCCGCCCGCGCCCGAGGACGAGTCGGCGACCGGCCACCCGCGCTCACCCAGTTGCAAGCGCTAAAGGCCCGCGAGATGTACGACGAACGCGACCACCACGGCAAACGCAAATACACCGTCGCCCAGATCGCCGAAACCTTCAGCGTCTCCCGCAAGACCATCTACCGCCACCTCGAACCCGCCTGAACGCAATGACCGCTTGCGACTAGAGCCATCACTGCTGGTCAAGCCATTGTCGTTGTTTTTCGTCCGGTTACTACCGGAACCCCAAGAGGCAGAGAAGTCGCGAGAGAATACGGTTCGCGCAGCCTCCGCGATTAGCGCGCAGAAGAAGCTGTCGGCTCCGGTCACTCCGGCGGCGACCAGCTACTCTAATGGCGTGATCCCCGGCATCAGGGCCTCGCGCCACTGCAGCCACGCCACCGCGCCGGTCAGAATCGCTTTCGGGTCATCGCCAGTCATCCACGCGGCCAATTCCGGCTCGACGCCAACGAACGAGTTCAGCCCGTATGCCTGCTGAATCTCCCAGGCGTGTTCGAGATTCGTCTTCTCCCTCGCCAGACACTCCGGCACACACGGTGGATCACCCGGCCGTGATCGAGGCCAAGTCAGCCCCGTATCTGTCACGCGGAAAACCCGCATGCCGGAGCGCGTTGGTCAACGAAACCGACAGTTACATCGTCGGCCGATTCGGGGCCGAATATCGGGGCATCGTCCAGTATTACCTGCCCGCCGGGGACGTTCAGCGACTTCACCGGCCGCGCTGGGTTATGGAGAGCTCCATGCTCAAAACGCTTGCGGGCAAACATGGTTCGTCGGTGTCGAAAATGACCGCCAGATTCAAGGCCAAGACCCCCACACCGCACGGGCCAAAAACATGTTTCGAAGCGAGCCTCACGCGCGAGGGCAAGAAGGCGCACCACCTCGCCGACCAACTTGTCCGACCAGGTCGGCGTCAGTGATCGGAGGTGACCAGGGCGACGCCGCTCAGTGCGCAGGCGACCAAGTCGCGGAAGAATGCCAACCAACCGACTCCGTCTTCACCGGAAGTCACTTCGACACCGAGGATTTCGCCATAGCCGTCGGCGTTGACGCCAGTGGCGATCAGGCACTGCACGTTCACCACACGCCCGTTCTCGCCGACCTTCGGCGATGGTGCCGACCCGGGTGTCGAAATCGCGGCGGCGGTAGCCGTTGCGGTTTTGACGCGGTCGTCGCTGTCCGCCGTAGCCAGCGCCGCACGCGGCGCCGGCTACGGCGGACATCAGCATCTGGCACGAAGCTCGATACCATGGCGCGCAACAGATCCGGGCTGGCCATTGCCAATTGCTCGGTGAAGGGGCCTGGCAGGGTCGATAGGCTGGAGATCGGGCAATCGCATGGTCTTTTCTTCCTTCGGAGCGACTTGGTAGGTCTTTGGAAGGATCACGCGATGGCCACCCCGCTGTCCGGGACTACTACGGACTCAGCAGCCGATCGCTGTTGCTCCACCACGCTATTGGACGCCACCCGGCCCGATCGGTCGAGGACCTGCGGACGCCTCCGGTGGTGGGACGGCGGTCGGTGTCAGTTGAGCAGGTTCTGGATCTGTATCGCTGCCGAATCCAATGCTGCCTTGGGGTCTGTACCGTGTGTGAGCGCGGATTCGATCTGGTTGCGGAGCGTGTCGCTCATTTCGACGGCGTTGGGACCGGGGAACTGCACCCACGGCACCACCGTTTCGTCGCCCAGTAGCACCTGTTTGTTCAGTGGATTCTCAGCCAGCCATGCTCCGAGGTACTGCGGGTCACTGGCTGCGGTTCGGCTCACCGGCGTGTAGCCGGTGGACTTGGTCAGCTGCGCCGAGCCTTCGGGTCCTGTCAGTTCCTTGATCACTGTCCACACGGCGGGATTGTCGGAGAAGGAGATCAGCGCGGACCCACCCGGCACTGTCTTGCGGCTGCCGCCATCGGGGACGGGCAACGCCGCGACTCGGACGTCGAAGCGAGCGTTCTTGGTCATTTTGGCCAGTCGACCGGTACTGGCAATGTTGACCGCAAGGTCGCCGCGGAAAAAGGCTTCATCGCTTTGATCCTGAGTGGCGTCCAAGGCTGCAGCCGACCGCACCAATTGCTGCCAGAATTTGACAACAGCAACACCGGCTGGCTCGTTGAACGTGGCCTTCTTCCCGGCGGCGTCCATCATCTGGCCGCCGCTCGAGAACAAAAAGTTCTGAAACCCCAGGTTGCTGCTCATATCGTTGGGCCAGTTGACTCCCCACCGATTCGCCCCGGACTTGGCCAGGACAGTTGCGTCGTCGGCGAGCTGGGAAAAGCTTGTCGGAGGCGATTGCGGATCGAGGCCGGCCGCCTTGAATGCGTCTGCATTGTAGAACATCATCATCTTCGACATCGCGTACGGGACACCGTATACATCGCCGGCCACTGTGCCGGCGTTCAGCAGTGACTGACCGTAATTCTTCTCTACGAAGTCCTTGTCGGAGTTGAGGAATGTGGTCAGTGGCTTCGCGGCGGATCCAGCGTAGGTGGCTACCGAACTCATGCCGACGGCGGCCAGTTGCGGGAGTGTACCGGCCGCGGCATCGGACTTGAGGCGTTCGTCTACGGACTCGTAGTTTTCCTGACCGGTATTGACGACCTTGACCGTGATCCCGGTCCGGGCGGTGAATTTCGCATCCAGGGTTGCCGAAATCGTGTCGGCTTGTTTCTTGTAGCCTGTCACGATCTCGATTGTTTTGTCGTCGCGCTGGCTCTTCATCGACGATGCACAACCGGGTAGAAGCGCTCCTAGCGCAATGACTGCGGTGACCATGGCCGCGATCCGCGGGATTCGCCTATAGCTGCTGGATATTCTGTACGGCATTTTATGCTTCTCCTCGAATACATGCCGGTTTCTTCAACTCGACTGAAGTTGCGGTTGGGCTGTTACGGGTATTTGAAGGAATCGCCACAGTCTCTGCGCACGTCCGAATGAGTTCTCCGGTCCTGCAACCAAGCGGTGCTCACCGGTGCCGGTGGGCTCGTGGGTAGTTGGCCGGGGTATCGATGACTGCCGCGCGCAGCTGGCGCCACAGCGTGGGGTGTGCGGTGGTGGATGAGTTCGGGAAGTAGCTGCTGACTGCCAAGCCTTGGCGTGCGCATGTGTCGAGAATGGCGGTGCTCAGCTCGGTGTGGTCAATGACAATGTGGGGCAGCCCGAGCTTCGCGGCGTAGCCGACCGCTTGTGCCGTGGGGTGGGTGCTGTGTTGGCTGGCGAAGCCGATCGCGAGCGTGGTGGGCGCATGTGTCAGCAGGTCGATCGCGTCGGGGTCGGCGGTCCAGACGAGAAGGCGGGTGGGATCGATGGCGTGGCGTGTGTCGTGGGTGGTGCGGGCGACCGCGTCTGCGGCGGCTGGATCTTTGAGGTCGACGATGACGTGCAATTTCAGTGCAGCTGCCACGGTGAGCGCATGCTCGAGTGTGGGAACGGGTTCGTCGCTGAGCTGCCAGTGCGTCACTTCCGCAGCACTACTCCGATCGATCGGGGCGGGATGGCCGGTGGTGCGTAGACCGGTAGGGTCGTGCATCAGCACCGCGGTCGCGTCAGCGGTGACGCGAACGTCGATTTCGACACCGTCGGCGCCGGCCCGCGCGGCAGAGATGATTCCGGTGATGCTGTTCTCGGGGGAACTGCTGGTACGGCCACGGTGGGCGAAGATCAGTGTCATCAGTCCGCGTTCATTCGCAAGGCGATCCCGCGCACGTAGTGACGTTGCGCGAGAAGGAACGCCAGGATCAGTGGGGCAACGGCCAGGAGCGCGGCAGCCATCTGCACGCTGTATTGCGCACCGGTGTCGCTGCCGGAGTAGCGCACAATGCCGTAGGGAACGGTCGCGGCGTCGGTGGTGCGCACGACGACCGATGGCCAGAACAAGTCGTTCCAGTGAGCGATCACGCTGAAGGTGGAGAATGCGACCACCGCGGGCCAGGCGTTGGGCAGCACTATCCTCCAGATCACGGCGAAATGACCAACACCGTCCATCCGGGCAGCGTCGAAGATCGAGGCAGGGATTGTGAGGATGAACTGGCGGAATAGGAAGATGCCGAAGGCGGACACCACGAAGGGTGTGATGAGGCCTGGCAGTGAATCGGCGAATCCAGCGCGTGAGATGGCGAGGAACAACGGGATCGCGGTGACCTGAGGGGGGATGATCAGACAGGTCAGGACCAGCCAGCGGAGCAGCGCTTTGAGCCGGAACCTGCTGCGCGCCAAGACATATCCGGCGGGTAGGCCGATAAGGATCTGGATCACGAGGATCGTGGCTGTCACGATCGAAGAGTTTCGGTAGAGCTGGAGCCAGTCGACCTCGGCGAGGGTGGTGCGGAAGTTGGCGAGGGTCAGCGCGCCGAGTGAGAAGTCGGCGGCATCGACACGATCCTCGGGTGAGAAGGCTGCCAATGTCATCAGGGTGAAGGGCCCCAACATCAGTACCGCACCGAGTCCCAACAGCAGGTGCAGGCCGACCTGAACGGCGATGGTGCGGATTCGGCGACGATTCATCGTGTCCCCGCCGATTCCCATCGCTGACCGAAAAGACGCAACTGCAGCCAGGTTGCCCCGAGCACCAAAGCGAGCAGTACCAGGCTGACAACGGAGGCTCCGCCGACATCGAGGTAGGTGATGCCTCGTTTCCACATCAGGTAGGCCAGCGTGACGCTGCTGTTCATCGGCCCGCCGTTGGTCATCACCCGGACCTGGTCGTAGACCTGCAGGGAGTCGCGCAGGGCGATGACGACGGCGAACACGGCGGCAGGGCCCAGCGCGGGCCAGGTGACGTGGTGGAACCGTTGCCACGCGTTGGCGCCGTCGAGCCGGGCGGCCTCCTGAGGTGCGTCAGGAATGGTCGCCAATCCGGCCAGGAACATCACGACCGAAGAGCCGATGCCTTGCCAGCAGCCCACCATGCCGACTGCGGGTAGCGCCAGGGCGGAGGAGTTCAGCCAGTCCGAGACCCCCAGCAGCTGACCGATGGTGGAATCGATGACCCCCGCACGGGGATAGAACAGCCATTTCCACACCACTGAGGTGGCGGCCAGGGTGGCGGCGATCGGCATGAAATAGGCTGTACGCCAGAGCCATCCGCCCCGCGAAACATGGTGGATTGCCAGCGCGACAGCCAATCCGAGCAGCACCGTGGTCGGCACGGTGATCAGGGTGTAAGCCACCGTGTTGACTGTGGCGTGCAGCAGGTCTGCGCGGGTCAGTACCCGCACGAAGTTGTCCATTCCGACGAATCGGGCTGTGCCGCGCAGGGGATCCCAGCTGAAGAACGCCAAGGCCAGTACGGCCGCGCAGGGGGCGAGAACCAGGATGAACAGCAGTGCCATCGAGGGGACCGCTAGCCACGCCGATCGGTCGGCACGTCTGGCTGGCCGCTTCAGGGTGGGGGCGCGATTTTCGAGCAGTGTCATGGGATCGGCTCGCTTGTTCGACATGGGCGGCTGGGCCGTACGCGGTGTTCACGATCGTGTGGCGTCGACGGCCACCCCTGCGGAAGCCGTCGACTAGGGGCCCGGGACATGCCGCTACAACGTTCGCAGTGGGCTTGGCTCGGACCTCGACGCGGCCGTGTGGTCCTCAGGCCCGCCTTCGCGTAGGAGAGTCGGGCTGCGCCAGTCATCGGCGTGCCCACTGGGTTACACGGCCACCGTGCAGGACGGTCGTCACGCGCGGCCATGCGCCGGTGGTGTTGACGATCGCGAGATCCGCCCGAGTTCCGGGCGCGATGCGGCCGCGGTCGGTCAGCCCGGCGACGGCTGCCGGGCCGCTGGTGACCAGCCCCAATGCCTGGGGCAGCGACAGCCAGCCGGCTTCGGCGATGCGCAGTGCGGCGGGCAGCAGGACCGAAGGTTCGTAGTCGGACACCAGGGCGGTACACAAACCGGCGGAGATGATGTCGTTGGCGGCGACGGAGCCGTTATGGGAGTGTCCGCGCAGCGAATTCGGGGCGCCGGCGATCACCGACATCCCGTGGTGGCGGGCGTGTTTGGCGGCGTCGAGGCCTAGTGGGAACTCGGCGGTGCTGGCGCCGAGTTCGGCGGCGTCGTCGACGTGTGCCGGGTCGCGGGGGTCATGGGCCAGCAGTCGCGCGGTGCCGTTGCGTACGAGCTGGGCCAACGCGGCCTGCTGGCGTAGTCGTAGTGGTTCGCTGTCGCGAGTTCCAGCGATCTTGTCGTCGAGGAAGCGGTCCAGCTCGGGCCCAGTGCCCAGCTCGGCGGCGCGATGCTGGCGGTAGAGGTCGAGGCTGCCATAGACGCCCCGTCCGCCCGGTGCGTGATCTTCGTAGGACACCAGTACCGGGGCCCGGTCGGCGCCGTCGCGCTCCAAGACGGCCTGCAACGACTCGACCGCCCCGTCGCAGCGGGTTTCGACTCGATACAGGATGTGGTGTTCGCAGCGGCGTGCAGGGTCGGCCTGGCGAGCCTGAATCTGGGCGCACACATGCGTTGCGATGTCGAGTGTTCGGTTGCGGTGTGGCTCGTCGTCGAATTTGACCCCGTGGAAGGCAGTGGTGATGCCTGCGGCGTGCAGGCGGTCTTCGAAGGCCAGCAGTGCGTGGTCGGCGGGGAATTCCACGGAGGTACGTGGTCGGATCTGGCGCTCTAGTGCATCGATGTGCGCGTCGACGAGTCCCGCGATGATCAATCCGCTCTCTGCGTCGACGACATCGGCGCCGCGGACGCGGTGTTCGACGATGTCGACGATCAGCCCGTCTTCGACCACGACGCTGCCGGTGTCTATCACTCGGTCGGGCAGCACGATGCTGCCACCGGTCACGATGGTCATGCGGCGTTCTCCTGCTCGGCGACGATCCGTCCGTTGCGCATGGTGACGATGCGGTCGGCCACCGCGTGCATCGCTTCGACATCGTGCAGTACGGAAATGACGGTGACGTCGTGCTGGCGCAGTGCCTCGATGGCGGCCAGCACCAGGCGGCGGTTCTGCGGGTCGAGGGCGGAGATCGGCTCGTCGAGCAACAGCAGCCGCGGTGGGCGAATGATCGCGGCGGCGAGGTTGATTCGCTGTTTCTCGCCACCGGAGAGCAGGGTCGGATACACCCCCCACAGCCGGGTACCGATCCCGAATCGGGTCAGCGCCTGCTCGGCTGTCTGCGCCGCCTCCGCTGCGCCCAGACCGCGGCGTAGCGCTGCCCGGACCACGACGTCACGGGCTGTGCGACGTGGTTCTGATCGCAGGAACTGAGAGACGTAACCGATTGCGCGACGGCGTATTTCGGACAGTTCGCTGTCCTGCAGGCACGTCAGCTCGGTGTCGTCGAGGTGTATGGTGCCAGCGGTGGGCAGGTAGCTGCGGTAGACACACTTGAGCAGGGTCGACTTGCCGGCGCCGCTGTCGCCGGCGAGTACGACGTGTTCACCGGGGCGCACGTGCAGCGACACCTGGTCCAGGCCGTGCACGATGTGCCCGCCGAGGTGGTGCAGGGTGAATGTTTTCGAAAGTTTGCTGATGCGCAGTTCGGCTGCGGGCATGGTCATCCTCTTGCTGCGGCGACGAGCCGCTGGCTGTACGGGTGGTGGGGGTCTTCCAGGAGTTGGTCGGTGAGTCCCGATTCGACGATGCGGCCGCCCTGCATCACCAGGACACGGTCGGTGAGCATTTCCACGACCGCGAAGTCATGTGTGACGACCAGGGCGCTGACCCCGGACTCGGCGAGGACATCGCGGATGAGGTCGAGCACTCCTGCCGCCACCGAGGCGTCCAGACCGGTCGTCGGTTCGTCGAGCAGCAGCACGCGCGGGTCATTGGCCAGCGCCTTGGCCAGCTGGACACGTTGGCGCATGCCGCCGGAGAAGCTGGACACCAAATCGTCCATCCGGCCTGCTGGAATTTCCATGCGGTCCAAGAGGTTTCGGGCACGTTCGCGAATGGCGGCGAAGTTGCGCCAGCCAGCGGCGGTCAGGGCGGCGGCGATGTTGCCGCCTGCGGTGAGTGATAGGTCCAGCCCTTCGGCGGGGTCCTGGTAGACGATCGCGAGACGGTCCACCCGCATGCCGCGCCGCGCCGCGGCGGGCAGGCCCACGATTTCGGTTTCGGTGCCGTCGCTGTTGCGCAGCCAGACTTCGCCGGTGGTGGCGGCAAGATCTCCCGAGATGCACCGCAGTATCGTGGATTTCCCGGATCCGGACTCGCCGATGACGCCGAGCGCCTCGCCCGCGACGATCTGAAAGGACACGTCCCAGCAGCCCAGTCCGGGCTGGCGGTCTCCGACAGCGGCGAACTGCTTGCCGAGCCGATGCACACGCAGGGCGGCGTTCATGCGCTCACCTCCGCGGTGTCCTGTGTACGGGCGCACCAGGCGGTGTCGCTGCAGATCCACTCACCAGTCTCGGGCAGTACAACCAAATAGGAGGT
Source organism: Nocardia sp. NPDC004711 (assembly GCF_053601595.1). NCBI lineage: Bacteria > Bacillati > Actinomycetota > Actinomycetes > Mycobacteriales > Nocardiaceae > Nocardia > Nocardia sp. NPDC004711. Next base: position 60,755 of record NZ_JBSGCB010000035.1, read on the forward strand.
GTCCGCGCCGCAGGCCACACATCGTGCACCGGGGAACTCCTCGACCTTGAACGGTATGTCCTCGAAGACGAGCGGAGCAACGTCGGTATGCGGTGGTATCGCATAGATGCGTTTCTCGCGTCCGGCGCCGAACAGCGACAGGTGGGCGGCTCGGTGCAGTTTCGGCACATCCCAGCGTGGAATTGGCGAGGGGATGATGATGTAGCGGTTGTTGACCAGGCAGGGGTAGCCGACCGCCCGGGTGATCATTCCGTTGCGGACCTGGTCCTCGTACAGGTTCACCCACATGCGGGAGTAGTCCTGTTCGGCGTGCATACGGCGTTGCTCGGCGGTGTTGCGCTCCATGGTTCGCAGTGGCTCGGGCATCGGCACCTGCAGCACGAGGATCTGGCCGGGCTTCAGCGAGTCCTCGGGGATGCGGTGGCGGGTTTGCACGATCGTCGCCTCGTGCGCGTCGGTGGTCTCCTCGACTCCGGTGACCGCTGTGACGAAGCGGCGGATGTTGGAAGCGTTTACTCCCGCGTCGTCGCCCTGGTCGATGACTTTGACGACGTCGGTGTCGCCGATCAGGGAGAGCGTGATCTGCACCGCTCCCGACCCCCACCCTTGTGCGATGGGCATTTCCCGGGAGCCGAATGGCACCTGGTATCCGGGTACGCACACCGCGGTGAGCACGGCACGGCGCAATTCGCGTTTGGTGCCCTCGTCGAGGTATCCCACAGCCCCGGAGGGACCGGCGGCGTCGACGAAGGCGGCCAGATCGGTTGCGGGGCTGTTGATGTCAGAGATGGTCATGGTGGGCTCCATGGAGTTCACAGTCGCAGTCCTCGCCGTGGTGATCCGCTGCGGCGAGGCCGGCGGCCTTGAGGTCGAGCCGGGACTGGAAGCTGACGTAATGGGGAAGTTTGAGGTGTTCGAGCAGTCCTGCCGAATCGAGGCCGTCGATGGTGCGCAGGGCCAGATGCTCGAGCCATCCGCCGCCGGAGCTGCGTTCGCGTTCGATCGAGATATCGAGATTGGCCATCGCGATGGCCTTGCGCTCGTTGTGGCCCAGGCACAAACCGTATCCGACGTCGAAGCGGGAGGTGTCCTCGTGCGGGCGATCGAGATCCTCGATCGCCTCGACCTCGGTCACACGAACCTGCCCGACCTCACAAGCACGCCCGGTAACGGGATGGACCACGCGAACCGGAAGCCGGCCATGGCGCACCTCACCGAGATAGACCTCATGAGCACGTTTGTCCGGGCCGAGCACGGATTGGTACCAGAGACCGACAAGTCCGCCGATGTCCGCGCGGGCCAGGCTGGAAAGCCGTGCTGAGCGCGGTGCTCCCGTCTCGACCGGTGTACGGGTGATATCGACCGGGTCGGGATCCTGACCGGTCGCGAGCCTGCGGTCGACGATCAGGTTCTGCTCACGCAACAGATCCAACAGGCGCGGCGCGGTGAACGGAGCGTCGGCAACCGGTCGTGGCGCCGGGTTCGCTTCCGGTGCGGGTACCTGCGTGTTCAGCAGCCGACTCATGTAATCGCTGGTGATACCCAGCAACTGCGGCCCGGCCGGTTCGCGATAGGCGGGCACGACACGGCGCAGCAGCTCGAGATCGTCGGTGCTGGTTGCCACCGTGGTCCCAAGTCGTGGCAGCGTGTTGCGGTGAGCCCTGATCAGGCGCGCGGCTTCCAGTGTGTCACCTCCGGCCTGCCGCAGAGCGGCGGCGGTGAGCCGGGGCGCCCACAATCCGCCGTGTGCCATGACTATGTCGACTCCGGTAGGCAGGTGGTCGACGAGCTGGTCGGGTTGCACAGGTGGTGTTGCGACAGAGTTCTGATGCTCGTGATACAGACGCTCTGCCGCTCTGATCGCTTCCAGGCCGCCGCGAGCCGATGTCGCTCCCATCAGCGCTCCTTTTCGATGTGGGTACTCCGGGGCAATGCGGCGATGCGGCCGTGGTCGTCGACCAGCCAGGCGTCGAGGCCGACCGGAAACTGTGGGTTCGCCGCGCGGACCGCGTCCGCCGCGCCGGCGACGATTCCCGTTGCCGCCAGGCGCGTTGTTCCGGCGATGCCGGGACCGGTGAGCCGCAGGACGATATCGCCGTCGGCGGTGTCCAGGCGAGTACAGGCGATCACTAGCTTCGCGGCGTGTTCGGGGTGCTCGTTGCTACCACGGCGGAGCGCCGGGATGACCGCCGCCGGTCCATCGGCCAGGACGACGAAGTCGGCGGCGGCCGGGTCGTCGATCAACCGTGCGCCGGTCGTGGTCTCCAGCCAGGACAATTGCGGGGAGGGTATGTCGCCGCAGATGGCCACCGACGTGGTGTCATCAGCCAGGACCGCTGGCACGATGAGCGTCTTGGCCCAGCGGACGGCGGCCGGAAGTGTGTGTAGTGTTCCAGGCTCGGCGGCTGCGGCCAGCAGTGCTCGGAACGCCTGCTGGGCGTGCGCGGGTGTAAGCCTTTGCAAGGTCGTCATCAACGCTCCTCGAACTGAACGATCGTGCTGGCAAGTTCTCGGCGTTCTCGGACCGACTGCTCGGCGATCCGGGTCGCGGTCACCTCGCACAGATCCAGCACGTCCGGCGCAATCGCGGTCGCGGCTTCGACTGCCGCGTCGCACAGCGCTGCGGCGGTCGTGGCGAGGGTGTCCTCGCCCAGGCGCATCGCCCATCCGGTGTGTCCGTCGATCTCGACTCTCACCTCGGTGACCAGCACATCGGCCAGCAGGAAACGTTCACCCACCACGGGTTCGCGCACCTGCAGGGCCATTGTTCCCACTTGTGGCGGGTGCACGATCTCGACGGTCGAGCCCTCGCTGAGGACGCGCTCGGCCAGCGCGATCAGGTCGGCCGGTTCGGCCACTGCCAGCAGTTGGCAGCGCTTCTCGCGGGTGAGGTCTGCCTTCATCGCTGCCGCCCCAGCTCGAGTCGCACCGCGTAGACGTCGGGCCGATTCCAGCCGATGCTGAATTGCAGCCGCCGCCCCGTCACGGCGTCCTCGTTGCAGTTGAGGATTCGCCAGATCGCCGGCCGTCCTTCGTATTCCAGTAGTCCAGCAATGTGCTCGTCGGCGACCGCCATTTCTGCGGTGTTCCACACCCGGCGTGGAGCCAGTCCCAGGGCACGGAACGCGGAATAGAAGCTGACGGTTTCCCGTAGAGCCTCACGCAGCTTCCGCGCCAGGTCGGTCGGCAGATAGGACGTCGTGACGGTCGCGGGCTGCTCGTCGATCAAGCCCAGTCGTTGAATCCGTACGACACGATCATTTGCGCTCAGTTCGAGGGCGTTGCGAACCTCCGCTGAGGGCCGCATCGTGGTCCAGTCGAGGATCCGTGTATCAGGGTTGAGCCCGGCGTTGCGTACCATCGCGCTCCAGCTGGGTTCGACCTCAGAGCTGATGACATATTCCATGCGCCGCGCGACGAAGGTGCCCGAGCCGCGAGTGCGCCGGATAAGGTGCCGGCGCTCGAGCTCGAGCATCGCTCCGCGCACGGTGGTGCGACTGACACCGTATTGGTCGGCCAATTCGTTCTCCGACCACAACCGGGCTCCCTGCGGGCTGGCGCGAACCACCTTTTCCAGCCCATCTGCCAACGTCAGGTAGGTCGACCCTGCCGACATCACCGCACTCCTTCCAGACGGCGCTCGTTCGGCGCCGCATATTGTTCTTGCCGTTCGGGCGGGGTCAGCCGCTGCCCGGCCTCGTCGAACAGATGCACGTCATCGGCGTGGGCGTGCAGCCGTATCCGGTCGCCTACGCCCACGCCTGCCGAGCTGCCGACCTTGACTCGCACCGAGGCGCGGTCATCGAGTTGCACATGCAGCAGATGCTCTCGGCCGAGCAGTTCGATTTCGCTCACACGTCCACACAGCTCGAGCGAATCGGGGTCGGCTGTCCCCAGCCGCAGGTCTTCTGCCCGGATGCCCAAGTGGGCCCACGGCTGCCGGAATTCCAGACGTTGCGGTATCTGCACTGCGGTCGTGTCGGCTTGTTCGAGCAGGTTCATCGCGCCAAGGAACGCGGCGACGAACGTGGTTTGCGGGCGGTTGAAAACCTCCTGCGCCGAGCCGACCTGCTCGATGCTTCCGGACCGCATGACCACGAGTTGATCCGCGAGCGCCAAGGCTTCGGTCTGATCGTGTGTCACATACACCATGCCCCAGCCGAACCGTCGCTGTAGCGCACGTATCTCACCCCTCATCGCCGTACGCAGGTCCGCATCCAGACTCGAAAGCGGTTCATCCATGAGCACCAGATCCGGTTCACGCACCAATGCCCTACCGATGCCGACCCGCTGGCGCTGACCGCCGGACAGCGCAGCTGGTCTGCGATGCAAGACATCCTCAATCCGCAACATCCGCGCTATCTCGCACACCCGGCGCTCTCGTTCGACGCGCCGGACTTTGGCCATCCGCAACGGGAACTCGATATTGCCGAACGCGGTCTTGTTCGGGTAGAGGCCGTGATTTTGAAAGACCATCGCGACGTTGCGGGCGGCGGGCTCGAGCGCGGTCAGATCCCGCCCACCTAGCCGGACCGAGCCCGAAGATGGGTCCTCCAGCCCCGCGATGCAACGCAGGAGAGTCGTTTTCCCGCATCCTGATGGGCCGAGTAACACCACAATGCGTCCGGACTCCGCGGTGAGATCCGCCTCATCGAGCGCGACCGTGCCGTCGTCGAATCTCTTGCTCACGCTGTGGCACGCCAGCCACGGCGCACTCATTCGATCGCCCTTGAAGTCCGCTGCGGGACACAGTCGGCGGCCTCCCGCGGGCGACCACTAGCAGCGGGAATGTTCAACCCGTTAGCCAGATGCGAGAACATCGAAATCCCTTCTCTTGTAATGTATTTCATGACCCACTGGCGAAGTGATTACTACAACTGGACCTGACGGTACGGTCGAGTGATTACTACAACTTGACTGCCAAGCCAACCCTTCGTGAAGCTCCGGTGGTTCACGGTTGCGGAAGGAATACGGCGAGACGATGCCGCATTTCCGGTAGCCATGCAGCCCCGGATGCCCGGCCGGGCGCTGAAGCGTCGCGGCGATCTTTGAATTCTTTTGCAGTCCATGGATATAGGCGAACTGGAGGGTTCGGCGACTGACATCCTGCGAAGAGATTCCCATGCGTCGCCGGTGCGTATCGGTGTCGTGAGCCTGCGCCATGGCCTGCGGCATGTGCGCGGTTGGGAGCGGCCTGGCGAAAGCACCGTGGTTTCGGTATGCGACGTGGACGCCGGGAGCGCCTGCGGCCGCGCGGGCGCACGCGGGGCCGGAATGCGTGGCGACGGCCCGATTCGACGAGCTGTTGGAGGGTCCGCGGGTGGAGGCCGTGGTGGTCTCGGTCCCCAACGACCTGCACACGGATCTCGCCGAGCGTGCGTTGCTCGCGAACAAGCATGTGGCAGTGGAGAAGCCGATGACGACCACGGGCAGCAGAGCCCGCGAGCTGGTGACGCTGGCCGCCGGGCGTGGCCTGATGCTCGCCGCCCTGCACGACTTCCGCGCCGATCCGCCCCACTGGGCAGCGCGGGAGCTGGTGCGCTGTGGTGATCTCGGCGAGGTGTACTACGCGCGCACGATGTGGATCCGGCAGAACAACGTGCCCGGGTCCTGGTATCGAGAGCGGGCACGCGCCGGCGGCGGGGTGCTGGTGGACCTGGGGACTCACCGCATCGACATGGCTTTGTGGACGCTGGGATTCCCGCAGGTGCATGAGCTGACCGCGGCCACGAGCGGGCGGCTGTTGCGGCAGGTGCCCGACGGTGGCGATGTCGAAGACACCGCGGTCGGGATGCTGCACCTGGAGGGCGGTGTGACGCTGGATGTGGAGATGTCGTTTCTGGGGCATCTACCTCGTCGCGAGCAAGTCGTGCTGGAGTTGCGCGGCACCCGCGCGCACTGCGGGTGTCCAATATTGGTGATTCCTACCGCGACTATCTGCTGACCGTGCTGCGCGAGGGCAACAACCCCGAATACATCGAACCCGACGATCTGCCGCGTCCAGTGCCGTCGATGTACTCCGATTTCGCTGCGGCGGTCCGAACCGGCGGTGAACCACTGTGCCCGGGGCGGGAGGCCGCGGTGGTGGCCGAGGTGATCGACCGCATGTACGCGGCGGCCGCGCACGTCGAATCGATGGTGCGGTGATGTTCGCGCCGGAGCCGGACAAGATTCTCGACATCGACCTCGACGGGCTGCTCGGGCCCGGCGGCGTCCGGGGCGAGCCTTTCGCGCAGCAGGTCGCGACGGCGATGCGCTGCCACGGGCCTGACGGTGCATCTGATCGTGTTGTGCCACGGCAACGATCTGGCACGGTTCGCGACCACGGCGCGGCTATGCCGCCGCCTGCTTGCGCTGCGTTACGCCAATCCCGGCGTGCGGCTGGCGGTCAGCTATCAGGGTGGCCCGGCGCTGACGGCGCTGACGGCGCAATTGGATGCTCGGGTGCGGCTGTTGGCCGGTCATGAACCGCTGACGCATACCGGTGCGCTCATGCCGACGGTCGGGAAACCGAGCACCTGTTGTCGTGCCTGGCCGTGCTACTGGCTGACGGCGGTGACCATGAGCGGCAGTTCGTCGTGTTCATCGACAACGACTACCTGGTCGATGACTGCGAAGATGCCTTCGCCCTGTATGCGCCGTAGGTGCTGGGGTTTTCCGCGCCGCGCGGCGGGTGCAGTGACGACCGGGGCGCGGGAGTGCATTTCGCCAAGGGCGGCAGCCTGCGCCTGGCGGTCGGGCCGGAGCTGTCCAAGCCGGACGGCGAGAGCACCTGGATGTTCGTCGACCTGCTGGATGCGGCGCTGGCCCGCTGCGTGCCGCACGCCCCGCCGGTCAGAGAACGTCTGCCACGCGGGACGGTCCCGACCCGGGAAGCGCTGCGAAATACGTTGGGCCCGGCGGGATTCGCGGAGTTGGAGGCGGTCCTGGAACGCTGCACCAAGCACGGCGGGCGGTCCTCACGGGCGTTGTCGCTGTGGCTGTCCCGTCGCCGGGACAACATGATCGAGCGCTGGTTGGCCCGCTTCTCATTTCTACTGCACGGTGACCAGGGCGCGACCTTATCGGCTTGGGCGGCAATGGAACTCGCGCCCGGTTACGGGCTCGAGATCTCCTTTTTGATCAATGCATTGTTCCGGCCCGGCCTGCATGCCGGGCGGATCGTCAACGCGCTGACGCTGCCGCATGCGCATCTGCCCAAGGACGAAACCGACAATTTCGCGATGGGGGTGGAGATGTTCTCCCTGTTGCAGCACCTGTTGCACGGCATGACCAGCCGTAACCCGGGCGAGCACGCGGGCCCGGAGCCCGGTCACGAAATCCGGTTCTCCCACTCCGCGGCCCGGATGCACCCCGACGTGATTGGATGACGTCCACGATCTTGTGGACATGCTCGACCAAGCCCGCGCCCTCTATCGAAATTTGGTCGCCGCGAACTACAGCGTTGATCTATGACCGGGAGATGTTCGAGCACTTCACCGGCCATGACCTGCCCTGGTCTGATCAGGACACCGTGGCCCGGTGGGGTATCGAGTACCTCAACAATCTGCTCGGTCATTTCACCGCTGAATCTCACCGCACCCCCGGCTTTCGAGGTCCACCGGGTGGTCGGGGCGCATCATGCGAGCGGAAGTAGCGGCTGCGTCTTCACGGCCACGGACCCCAGGCGCGCCCGGCTGAGGGGGTTACGGGCCGAGTCGCTCGCCTTCTTTGCCTGTGGCGAATACGTGGACGTGCTGCGGATCGATGCGTACCCGCACAATCTGGCCCTTCGACGGCGGATTGCGCCAATCGATGCGTGCGACCACCGGCTGACGGTTCCCATCGATCTGTACCCGCCCGAATACGAAGGCCTCCGATCCGAGCTCCTCGACCACGTCGACCTCTAATTCGCTTCCCTCGGTGCCGATTTCGACGTGCTCCGGCCGGACGCCGAGCACGACCTCCCGACCGGCGGATGCCACCGTGTCGCGCCCCACGGCGATCAGCTGCTCGCCCCAGCGAAGTCCCCCGTCGACCACGGGCACAGTGAACAGGTTCATCGACGGTGAACCCATGAATCCGGCGACGAACACGTTCACCGGCTTCCGATACACCTCACGCGGGCTCGCGCACTGCTGGAGCACGCCCGCCCTGAGCACGGCGACGCGATCGCCCATCGTCATCGCCTCGACCTGATCGTGGGTGACGTACACGGTGGTGACGCCGAGGCGCCGCTGCAGCTGCGCGATCTGCGTCCGCGTTTGCACCCGCAGCTTCGCATCCAGATTCGACAGCGGCTCATCCATCAGAAATGCCTGCGGCTGCCGAACAATGGCCCGGCCCATCGCAACGCGTTGGCGCTGGCCACCCGACAATGCCTTCGGCTTCCGATCGAGATATCCGCTCAGATCGAGCATGTCGGCCGCCTCACCGACGCGGCGACGGATCTCCGACTTACCGACGCCGGCCAACTTCAGCGCGAATCCCATGTTGTCGGCAACCGTCATGTGCGGGTACAAGGCGTAATTCTGAAACACCATCGCGATGTCGCGCTCCTTGGGCTCGGCGTCGGTCACATCGCGGTCACCGATCACGATGCGCCCGCCGTCGACGTCTTCCAGCCCCGCCAACATCCGCAACGAAGTCGACTTACCGCACCCCGACGGGCCCACGAGAACGAGGAACTCGCCATCCTCGATGTGCAGATCGAGCTTGTCCACGGCGGGAGCCTGCGCGCCGGGGAATCTCCTCGTCGCGTGATCGTAGGTGATACTCGCCACGGGCGACCGTTCCTTTCATTGAGGATTCATTGCTGTTTACGATTGGCCAAAGAAGAACGGATTCGACCAGGCTCGCCGCCCGGCGTGGTCACGGACAGTCACTCGCAGGTACCCATCGCAGAATCCACCGTCGAATGCGAAACTGTGCTCGGTGACATTCTCGCCGTAATGCCACTGCGGAGCCGCCGACCCACGCCCGGCAACGATGATCGATTCAGCAGGCGAGCAGCGAACCGTGACCATGTTGTCCACCACAGCGATATCGTGGATCTCCGGTCCCTGGCTCGCGTAGTAATGCCGCGCCTTCAGTGCGGCAAGAAGCGCTTCGGGCGTGCCTTCTTCGGCCTTGACCAGAACGAACCCGGTGAACTCGTGCGGGCGCCCATCGAAATGCGCGTCATCGACTGCTACGCAACCGATCTTGCGGCCCCGGGCCGCGAGTCCGTCCGCGAGATACCACCCGTCGCCACGCTCGTCGTAGTACTCGGCGCCGGAATTGTAGACTTCGACCGCGTCGATGTTTTCCACCTCGAGCACGTGGTGCGGTTCGAATCCCTGACTTCCCGGATGTGCCAGCGAGATCCAGGCGCCACTGGCGGCCGCCCTGGCGGTGAGCTCGTGTACGGTCTCGTCATCGCGGGTCGGGGCGAAGTCCAGTGGTAATCCCAGAGCGATGATGTGCCACAGGCCGTTCGACCAGCCGCCGCCGTAGGGGGTTCCGCCGCAGTGAAGTTCGGCCCCGATCAGGGTTGTGAAGCCGTCGGTGCGATACGGGGTCGTGTCGGTCACCGGGAAGTCGTAGAGCGACCAGAAGTGGTCGGTCAGGGCGAGGAAATCGTACCCGCGATCCCGGTAGCGTGCGATCACATCGACCGGATTCAGCTTCCCGTCGGAACCGGTCGAGTGAGTGTGCAGATTGCCCTTGAAGAAACGTCCCGGTTTGTCGAATGGAAGATCATCCATAGCTATTCATTCACCCTTTCATCGAGCCATCGAGGACGACGGCGAGGATTCTGTTCCGCATGAACCAGTACGCGATGAGGGTGGGCGCGGCCGTGAGTACCGCCGCAGCCATGATCGGTCCGTACTGCGTGCCGCTCTCCGCGCTCGCGAACTGCGTCAACCCCACTGTGAGCACGTGCATTGAGGTATCCGGAGCGATGAGCATCGGCCATATCAATTCATTCCATGTGTTGATGAAGACGAACAGCGCAAGCGCGGCGATCGACGATCGAGTGGCGGGCAACAACACCCGGAACACCGTCATCACATGCCCCGCCCCGTCGATCGTCGCAGCTTCGAGAATGCTCGACGGAAAACTGCGGAATACCTGACGAAGCAGGAATACCCCGTACCCGGTCGCGAGTTGCGGCATGATGAGGCCGATGAAGGTGTTCAGGAGTCCAAGCCTCGACAACACAATGAAGTTGGGCACGTATGTCACGACGAACGGCACCGACAGCGTCATGATGCATGCCCCGAAGAGCAGACCCGAGCCCCGGAAGGTCCACCGCGAAAAAGCATACGCCGCGGGCACCGATACAACGATCTGGCCAAGCGTGACCCCACCGGCGAACATAGCACTGTTGAACAATTGGTGCAGGGTGTCGTTCGTATCGAACGCATATTTGTAATTATCGAGAGTGGCATCGAGGGGGAACGGGTTCAGACCGGACCCCAAGATGTTGCGCGGACTCTTGAAGCTGGTCCCGAACATCCACAGCAACGGCCAGAATGTTATAGCGACCACCCCGATCAAAACAATGTTTCGACCGTAGTTCGCGAGTGTATTGTGCAGCCGTCTGGAACGCCCCTCAGTGGTCATAGTCGACCCTTCTATCCAGCAGGCGGAACTGCCACACGGCAAGGCCGGAGATGAGGATCATCAACACGATGGCAACTGTCGACGCCTGGCCCACCTGAAAGAACTGAAAACCCTTCACGTAGACGTCGTAGAGCAGATGCTCGCTGCGGCCATCGGGCCCGCCGGCGGTGAGCACTTGAAGCGCCACGAACGAATTCGGCATCGCCTGCAGAACCGCCGTGATCCCCAGGAACAGCAAGGTCGGTTTGAGAAGGGGAATCACGACGTAGCGCAGAAGCGCCCACCCCCGTGCGCCGTCGACATGGGCGGCCTCGAGCTGTTCCTTGGGGATCGACGACAATCCGCCGAGCGCGATGATGTAGCTGAAGCCGAACGTGTTCCACACCGCCGCGGTCGCCACCGACGGCAGCACCAGATTCGGATCGTTGAGCCAATTCTGGGCGGGCAGGTGTAGATGCTCGAGCAGCTGGTTCAGCGGCCCGCCCCGTGGCAGGTAGACGAACTGCCACAACACCGCGCCGATGCTCGTGGAGACCACCGCCGGAGCGAACAGCAGCGTGCGGTAGAGCGTGGCGGCTCGCGGCCGCAGCCGCAGGGTGAGCATCGCCAGCCCTACCGGCAGCAGGAAGTTACCAACCAACGCCGCAACGACGTAACCTACGGTCTGAGCCAGCAGTGAGACGGTTGCCGGATCGTGGACGAATTCGTCAAAATTCTTCAGGCCCACGAACTGTGGCTGCGCGTCGACCAGATTCCACTCGAAAAAGCTCAATCCGCAGACCGCGGCGACCGGCCCGTAGAGGAAAACCACCAGCAGCACGAGAAGCGGTGCGAGGGCGGCGTACGGCCGCCAGCCGCCGCCGGCGCGCCGTGACCGGGTGGTCTTTCCCTCGGATCTGCGGCCTGGCAACGACGGGCGCCGGTCGGCCGCGAGGGTCAACAATGTTCAGATCCGATCAACTCGTTGAGCTTGCGGGCCGCCTCCGTAAGGCCCGCTCGTGCGTCGGTCTGACCGCCGAGGATGGCGGTTACCGCATCGTCGAGAACCTGCGAACCCTGCAGGCCTTTCGGGCCCGGGAACGAAGCCCACGGGACGAGATCGGCCATCTGTGCCTCAGCCACGCTGATGAACTTGTCAGACGCGGCTCGCTCGCGCGCGACTCCCTCGCGCGGCGAGAGGTACCCCGTCTTCTGCACCCACGTCTCGAAACTGTTCACCGAGGTCAGGAAGCTGATGAGCTTTCCGGCCGCCTGCTTTGCGGCATCGGTCTTGGCGAAGGAGCAGAGGCTGTTTCCGCCGCCGGGGATCCGTCGCGGTTTAGTGCCGAAGGACGGCAAAGGCGCAACGTCGAGCTTGAAGCCCGCCTGCTGCCGCAGCGTCTGAGTGGAGCTGCTGCCGGTGATCAGAGTCGCGGTCTGACCCGCGAGAAAGCTCTGTGATGCCTGGGCCGTCTGAACCTCGAGTGATAGTCCGTCTTTGATGAGCTGGACCATGAACTCCACTGCCTGCACCGACTCCGCCGAGGCAACCCCGGAGGAATATATGCCGTTGGAACATCCCAGGATCGACCCACCGTTGCTTTCGGCCATGGTCTGCAAAATGTAGTTGTCCCCGGGGAATCGCTGGAACGTGATCGCGGGCATGGACTGCGAAGCCTTGATCGCGGCAGCCGCCTGGCGCCATTGCTCCCAGGTGCTCGGCGGCTTGGTGGCGTCCAACCCCGCAGCGCCAAGAACGTCCGCGTTGTAGTAGACGACCAGGTCGGAAAGTCCGTAGGGTGCTCCGACCTGCCGTCCACCCGATTGCCCCATTGCGAGAATATTTCGCGGGTAGCCTTCCAACTTCACACCGAGATCGTCGAGGGACACCATCGGATATGCTTTGGCGGCGTAGTTGATGTAGTTGTATCCGATCTGCGCCACATCCGGCGGCTGGCCGGCCGCGACCGAGGACTGCACCGCCTGCAGCAATGCGGCATAGCCGGTGAAGGTCCGCAGTTTGACTTTGATGTCGGGGTTGGCCTTCTCGAACTCGTCGACGAGCCCTTGCATCGTGGGCAAACCGACGCTTCCGGGCGGATTGATCCAGAAGTTCAGCGTCGTGCGCCCGCCGGTGTTGGAGAAGCCTCCCCCGCACGCTGCGAGACCGAGAATTCCAGCTGCGGCCAGTGAGCCTGTGATGAATGTGCGACGCGACGCAGCGAGTGTGGACACCGCTGATCCTCCTGAGGTCCGTGGCCTGGCTAGTCATAACGAACGTCCGATGGCGTCGAATCTTGTTCGCAACGCTGATAGTACTAGCGAACAAAGTTTTCTAGCTGGCCCTCAGTGGTCCACTTCCGGAATCAATGGTGTCCGCATCATTAACAGAGGGTGTACGGCTGCGGCGTCACAACGTGTGCCGCTCATCGATCGCATCCGTCGCCTGCAGCGCATCGAGTGCACGGCGCTCGTCGGCGTACGCGAGCGCGGTGTAGATGGCAGCCGCGAGTGCCAGGTGAGCCAGCCGGCTGTTCATCACGCCGAGGCGGAAGTCCTCTTCCGGCGCGCCGGCCACCAACGCAACCGTCGCCCGCTGTGTCAGCGGCGATGTCGTGCGGCTGGTGATCGCCACGACCTTCGCGTTCTGCTCCAGGGCAATGTCGACACTCTCGATCGTCCCGCGGGAGGCGCCGGAGTAGCTGACGGCCAACAGCGCATCCTTCGAGGTCAGCCGCCGAGCGGCCTGATGCTGCGCGAGGACGTCAGCCGGAGCCGCGGCGTCGCGCCCGATCAGATTCAGCCGGTATGCGATGTCGTCGGCCGCAGCGCGCGATGTACCACCGCCGATCACAAGGATCCGCGGCGCCATACTCAGCAGAGCGATCGCCTGGGCGAACGCGTCGGTATCGACAGTGCGCAACCCTGCCATCAGCGTGCGAGCCGAGCTCTCCACGACGCTGTGCAGGATCTGCGCGGGACCGGGCTTGGCAGGCAGGGGTGAGCGACTGAGCTTGTGACGACGACCCAGATCGCGCGCCAGCGCGAGACGGAGATCTTGGAATCCCTTGAATCCCAATTGCTTACATGCGTGCACAACCGTCGACGGGGCGATTCCAGCAAGCTCAGCGAACTCGACGACCGGCATGTCGAGAACACGCTCGGGGTCACTCAGGATGAACTGGGCGACCTTCTTGTCACTCGGCACCAACCCCGGCAGGGCAACGGCGATCGCAGCGATGACCTCGCCGGCCACCGGGAGTGAGACTTCCTGATCCATTCGGCATTCCTCTCGCGACAGAACGGCATTCGATGCCTGTACCGACGCTAGCAAATCTTCATCGGCGTCCAGGTGTGCGCGAGGCTTGTCAGCGAATGTTTTTCGCTCTACGATCTCTCGCTAGCGAACTTCTTCTGTCGGGTGCCACTCCTTCTGTCCACGAAGAAGATCCCGCATCCCGGCTTCACCGGCGGCACACCCTCCAGGGAGGTCCGCCGGACCATCGCATCGCGTCTACTCACGGCATGAATGGGCAGTCGCGGGCCATCTCCCGTGGGAAGGATTTCCATTGACAACCAGTCCGACAGTCAGCGTCGAGGAACGGCGGCGCGCCGCGCGGGTGCTGGCAGGTTCCTGCGCTGCGGAGCTCGCCACGTTGTGGGATCAATGGCCCACGCGCCCGCTTGTGAAGTTCGTGCGTGGCCCGGAGGCGGGGTTGGTGATGGTGCAGGGCCGGGTCGGCGGCAACGGCGACCGGTTCAATCTCGGCGAGGCGACGGTCAGTCGCGCCACCGTGGTCGTACGCCCTGAGGGTGCTCCGGAGGCGGTGGGCACCTCGTATGTGCTGGGGAGCCATCCCGACCACGCCGGCCTGGCGGCGATTTTCGACGCCCTGTTGCTGACCCGCGAGCGGGATCGGGTGCTCAACACGGTGATCGAGCCGCTGGGTAGGGCGCAGGCCGAGCGCGAAGCGGTGCGCCGGAGCCAGGCACGCAGCACGGCGGTGGATTTCTTCACCGTAGCCAGGGAGCACGAATGAGCATCGAATTGAGCCGCAATCACCTCGCCGGCTTCGCCGAACCGGCGAGCGAGGCCCAGGGCGTGTTCCGCGCCGTGTTGCAGGCCCTGGCGCGGCCGACGACCCCGCAGCGCATCGCCGCCGCGGTCGCACCGCCACCGCCGCTGGGCACTGTCTCGGGGGCCATCGCACTCACCTTGTGCGACGCCCAGTCACCGGTGTGGCTCGACCGCACCCTGCGGGCCAGCGACGATGTGGTCGCGTGGCTCGCATTCCACACCGGCGCGCCGCTGGTCGAGGATCCGGCCGATGCACTGTTCGTGTTCGCGTCATCACCGTCGGCGGTACCACCGCTGGCCCGGCTGGCGCAGGGCAGCGATGTGGAGCCGCACCGGTCCTCGACACTTCTGATCGACACCACCGCGGCCGAGCCTACGGGGGTGTTCACCGCGAGCGGTCCGGGCATCAACGGATCCACCACCTGGGACAGCGTCGGGCTCCCCGACGGGTTTGTGCCGCAGTGGCAGGCCAACCACGCACTGTTCCCGCGCGGGGTAGACCTGCTCCTGACCGGGGAGAACACGGTCGTCGGTCTTCCCCGCACCACCGAACTCGTAGTGAAGGAGGCAGTCTGAATGTCGTACGTAGCTGTCAAGGGTGGTGAGAAGGCGATCGCCAACGCCCATGCGCTGCTTGCCAAGCGGGGACGCGGACAGGAAACCTCACCGCGAATCGAGCATGAGCAGGTACGCGAGCAGATGGGCGTCGCCATCGCACGAGCGATGACGGAGGGATCGCTCTACGACCCGGACCTCGCCGCGAAAGCGCTCCTGCAGTCGCAGGGCGACATGCTCGAGGCCGTCACTCTGCTGCGCTCCTACCGCACCACCCTGCCGCGATTCGGCGTGAGCGAAGCCCTCGACACCTCATGCCTGCCGCCGCAGCGCCGCGTGTCCGCGACCTTCAAGGACATCCCCGGCGGGCAGCAGTTGGGCGAGACTTTCGATTACACCCACCGGCTGTTGGCCGAGGAGCTCGACGCGCCCGAGATACCCCTCACCGCCGCGGCCGAGGCGTCGATGCCTCGGGTGACCGATCTGCTCGGCGGCGACGCATTGATCGAGCCGGATCGCCCCGCCGAGGGCTGGACCGATCCAGACCCCGGTGACCTCACCCGCGAGCCGGTGGTGTTCCCGCTCACCCGCGCCGAGCGCCTGCAGGCGTTGGCCCGTGGCGACGAGGGCTACCTCCTCGCACTGGGGTACTCGACGCTGCGCGGGTACGGCAACAATCACCCCTTCGCCGGCGAGCTACGCGTGGGCGAGGTGGAGGTGGAGTTCGTGGCGCCGGAGATCGGACACGCGGTGCCGATCGGGCGGATCGAGGTCACCGAGTGCCAGATGGTCAACCAGTTCGTCGGTTCGGCGGCCGCGGCCCCGCAGTTCACCCGCGGCTACGGCCTGGTGTTCGGCCGCGCCGAGCGCAAAGCGATGTCGATGTCGATCGTTGATCGCGCGTTACGCAAGGACGAATTCGGCGAACGTGCGGTCTCGCCGGCACAGGACGAGGAGTTCGTGATCAGCCATGCCGACCCGGTCCAGGCCGCGGGTCTGGTAGAGCACCTGAAACTGCCGCACTACGTGGACTTCCAGGCCGAGCTGTCCCTCATTCGCACCCTCCGCAGGGAACACTCGGCCCGCAACACATCGGCGACGACAACAGCGGCCGCGACGGTCACGACCGAGAGCATCTCAACAGCTGTCACCTCGTCGGCACGGGGCAAGGAGCAGAACGCATGAACGAGCCTCGGATCGTCTACAACGACGGCTATCTCGACGAGCAGACCAAGCGAGTGGTACGGCGGGCACTGCTCAAGGGGGTAGCGATTCCCGGATTTCAGGTCCCCTTCTCCTCCCGCGAGGTGCCGCTGCCACGCGGGTGGGGCACCGGCGGCGTGCAGGTGACCGCGTCGGTGATCGGCGCGGAAGACACCGTGAAGGTGATCGACCAGGGCGCCGACGACACCACCAACGCCGTGTCGATCCGCAAGTTCTACGAGAAAGTGACCGGTGCGAAGTCGACGACCCGCACCGATCAGGCCACGGTCATCCAGACCCGGCACCGGATTCCCGAGACCCCGTTGGCAGAAGGGCAGATCCTGGTCTACCAGGTGCCCACACCCGAGCCGTTTCGGCTTCTCGAGCCCAGGGAGTCCGAGACCCGCATGCTGCATGCGCTCGAGGAATACGGCCTGATGTACGTCAAACTGTACGAGGACATCGCTGCCTACGGCCACATCGCGAAAACCTACGACTACCCCGTGCGGGTGAACGGCCGCTACGTGATGGCGCCGTCGCCGATTCCCAGCTTCGACAACCCGAAAATGCATCAGAACCCCGCGCTGCAGCTGTTCGGCGCCGGCCGCGAGAACCGCATCTACGCCGTCCCGCCCTACACCGACGTGGAGAGCCTCGGCTTCGAGGACTACCCGTTCGAACCGCAGACATTCGAGCAGCCATGCGAAATCTGCCACTCCCGCAACGTCTACCTCGACGAAATCGTCATGGACGACAACGGCACCGTCATGTACGTCTGCTCCGACACCGACCACTGCGAACGCACCGCCGCAACCCGGCAGGAGGCAACCGCATGATCGACGAACTCCCACTGCTGCGCGTGCAGGACGCCGGGCACCGCTACGGCACCACCTACGGCTGCCGCGGCGTCAGCTTCGACCTGTGGCCCGGCGAAGTGCTCGCCGTCGTCGGTGAATCCGGCTCCGGAAAATCCACCCTCCTCGGCATGCTCTCCCAACGACTGAGCACCGACGAAGGCGACATCCGCTACCGCACCCCCGGCGGGATGACCGACCTGTCGAGCCTGCGCGAGCGCCAGGTGCGTCAGCTGTGGCGTACCGAATGGGGATTCGTGCACCAGAATTCAGCCGACGGGCTACGCATGCACGTGAGCGCAGGCGGAAACATCGGCGAACCGCTGATGGCCAACGGCGCCCGTCACTACGGCGCGATCCGCGCGCAAGCCGAAGAATGGCTGGCGCGGGTGGAGATTCCGATCGACCGCATCGACGACGCGCCGGCCACCTTCTCCGGCGGCATGCGCCAACGTCTGCAGATCGCCCGCAACCTGGTCTTCGGTCCGCGCCTGGTCTTCATGGACGAGCCGACCAGCGGCCTGGATGTGTCGGTGCAAGCCCGCCTGCTCGACCTCATCCGCTCCCTGGTCGCCGATCTGGGTCTGGCCGTCATCATCGTCACCCACGACCTCGCGGTCGCCCGCCTCATCTCCCACCGCACCTTGGTGATGAAGGACGGCGCCGTGATCGAGTCGGGCCTGACCGACCGCGTGCTCGACGACCCCCAGGCCGCATACACCCAGTTGCTCGTCTCCTCGATCCTGCAGGGCTGACACATGACACACGAAATCCCCCACGACACTGTGCTTTCGGTGCGCGGCGTCAGCAAAACCTTCACCTTGCACCTACAGGACGCGCAGCGCCTCCCGGTACTGCACCGCCTCGAATTCGACGTACCGCGCGGCACGTGCGTGGTACTCGGCGGCGAGTCGGGCTCGGGGAAGAGCTCGGTGATGAAGATGGTCTACGGCAGCTACGGTGTCGACACCGGCAGCATTCTGCTGCGCCACCGCGACGGTGTCATCGATCTGGCCACCGCCGAACCCCGCCAGGTCCTCGGCGCACGCCGCGACACCATGGGCTACGTCAGCCAATTCCTGCGCGCCCTGCCCCGGGTGCCGGCACTCGACGTCGTCGCCGAACCCCTCATCGCACGGGGCGAAGCGCACCTCAAGGCCAGAGAGCGTGCCGGGGAACTCCTCGCACGCCTGAGCATTCCCGAGCGGCTGTGGACGCTACCGCCGGCGACCTTCTCCGGTGGTGAACAGCAACGCGTGAACATCGCGCGAGGCTTCGTGACCGAACGTCCGCTGCTGCTGCTCGACGAACCAACCGCATCTCTCGATGCCCGCAACCGTGAGGTCGTCATCGCACTGATCCGCGAGAGCCTCGCCCGTGGCGTCGGCATGCTGGCAATCTTCCACGACCTCGACGTGCGTGAGGCCGTCGCCGACGACACCGTCAACGTCGAAGACTTCACGCCCCAACCCACCAGCGCTGCATGACCCGATACGCCATCTACGCCCTCCCCGGAGCTGACCACCACACCCCCACTCCCGCCCGCCGGTTACGCGAGGTCGTCACCGATTGGTTCGCCCGCGACGACACGCGCGAGGTCACCATCGATGCCCGCCGCTACGGCTACCACGCAACGGTGAAGGCGCCGTTCCACCTCGCCGACGGCGTCACCGAGGCCGATCTCCATACCCTCACCAGCGCCGTCGTCGCACGCCACCACCCCGTCACCATCCCCAGCCTGAAACCGGCCGTTATCAGCGGATTCCGTGTCCTCACTCCCACCGGAAACCAGGACGACATCAACCACCTCGCCGCCGAGGTGGTGCGACGGATCGACACCTTCCGCGCCCCCCTCACCCCCGACGAATACACCCGCCGCCGACCCGACCAACTCACACCGGGCCAGCGCGAACTTCTCGACGAGTACGGCTACCCCTACGTCCTCGATGAATACCACTTCCACATCACCCTCACCGACGACCTCCCCCCCGACCGCGAAACCGAGATCGATCACCAGATCGCCGCGCACTTTTCCCCCGTGATCGGTGTGGACGTCCTGCTCACCGCACTCGCCATCTGCGTCGAACCCACCCCTGGCGGCCCTTTCGAGCTCCTCTCCCTCCACCCCCTCAACCCCCAGGAGACCACCCGATGACCCGCGAAACCGTCCTCAGCAACGCCACCATCGTGCTCGAAGACGAAACAATCCGCGGCTCCCTGCGGATCGTCGACGGCGTCATCGCCGATATCAGCGCCGACCCAACCCTGCCCGGCACCGACCTCGACGGCGACTACCTCCTCCCCGGCCTCGTCGAACTCCACACCGACCACCTCGAACACCACTACATCCCCCGTCCCGAACGACTCTGGGACCCCATCCCCGCAGTCCTGGCCCACGACGCCCAACTCGCCGCATCAGGGGCCACCACCGTCTTCGACGCGATACGCATCGGCAGCGGCCCAGGCGAACACACCCTGGCGGAGTCCGCTCACACACTCGTCAACGCCATCACCCATGCGAGCGAGTCCGATCTGCTGCGCGCAGATCACCTGATCCACCTGCGCTGCGAGGTCGCCAGTCTCGACGTCATCGAGACTTTCGACCGCGTCGGTGGCCATAACCGCGTCAAGCTCGTGTCCTTGATGGATCACACCCCCGGTCAACGCCAACACACCGACGTCGAGACGTTCCGCACCTTCATGATCGGCAAACACAAGATGTCGCACGCGGAGTTCGACGAGCACGTGGAACTCATGCGCGAACGCGCCAAGTATTCCGACCAACACCGCGCCGAGATGGCCTCTCGCGCCACCACCCGCGGCATCACCATGGCCGCCCACGACGACGCCACCCGCGCGCATGTCGCAGAGTCTTCCGCACTCGGCGTACGCATCGCCGAATTCCCCACCACCGTCGAGGCCGCCCGAGCCGCCCGCGAGGCCGGCCAGCTCGTGCTCATGGGCGCGCCGAACATCGTTCGCGGCGGCTCCAACTCGGGCAACGTCGCCGCCGCCGAACTGCTCGAACTCGGCCTGCTCGACATCCTCTCCAGCGACTACGTACCCGCCAGCCCCCTGCAAGCCATCTTCCACCTCCACGGCACCGAGACCATCACCCTCAACCAAGGATCAGCACTCGTCAGCGCCAACCCCGCCGCTGCCGTAGGACTCACCGACCGAGGAACAATCACCCCCGGAAAACGAGCCGATCTCATCCGCGTCCGCGCATACAAGGATCTTCCCGCCGACCAGCACCCACTGGGCACACCGGTACCGGTCGTCCGCGGCGTCTGGCGCCAAGGACACCGCGTCGCATGACCGGAGTATTCATCGCCGTCATCGGCCCCAGCGGAGCCGGCAAGGACTCCATCCTCGACTACGCCCGTGACCACTACTCCCACAACCCCGATGGCCCGATCTTCGTCACCCGCACCATCACCCGCCCCGCCGGCCCGGGCGAAGACCACACACCCACCACCGAGCACGAATTCGCCGCCGCCCACGCACGCGGCGAATTCGCCATCACATGGCGGGCGCACGGCCTCCAGTACGGCATTCCGACGCAGGACGCCGATGCTGTGCGCGGCGGCGCAGTCGTCATCGCGAACACCTCCCGCGCGGTCCTCGCCGAACTGCCGCAACACTTTACGCAGACACGAATCGTCCGCATCACCGTGTCAGACGACGTGCGCCGAACCCGTCTAGCAGCCCGGGCACGGGAAGACGCAGCCGACGCGGCCGCACGCATCCTCCGCGCGGACCCCGCCCCCGACCACCCCGTCGACCTCGACATCGTCAACGACGGCACGCTCGAAAACGCCGGCAACACCTTCATCGCGTTCATAGACACGCTGCTATGACCTGACATGACTCACGAATCGCACATGCGCAGGCACACAACACCGCGATCTGCGGTGATAGTCACCATCTGGTGCGGATCTGCGCACCGATCTCGGGCCGTAGGCTGCCGACGTTGCGTGTGCGAGGACGGTGAAGACGGCGCCGGGGCACGGCGGTGCAGATGGTGAGGTCGCCAGCGCGTGGTCCACGCAAGATCGAGCACCTCGGATCGCGCATGACGGGCAGCACCTGGCCGTGTTGCAGTCGGCGGCCGAGGAGAAGGTCGCGGCCGGTCAGAGTGAGCTTGACCGGGGGTTGTCGCCAGCAGAGTCAGCATGGCCAGGGCGTTCGGGCCGGCGACCTTGGCCGGCAGGCTAGCCCCTCTGGCGCTGGCGACAGCCACCTACACGGCGCTTGCCTACGTCGACGAAGATCGCGTGTGGCCAGCGCTACAGGCAACCGTGTTCGTCGACGAGCGGCACACAGTCTGATCGCCCGCGCCCGCCGGTTGTTTACCCAGCCTTTGCCAGGGCGTCGAGCACTCGTCGCCGACCAGACCCTACAGCAAATATTTTTCTCAACTACGCTCAACTCTGCGAACGTTTTTCGCGATCGATGGATGGCTCCGCGTCGGAGAGCCTGCTATCCGGCTCGTAAGTCAGGAGATGTTGAATGGGCGAAGTAGAAGCCTCGGGTCGAACATTCATTGGCAAAGCACCAGCAGTGACCGGACTCGCCGGGGCCGGCATGCCCGGGTTGCAGGCTTGCGGTACTGGCAATGGTGCCTCTACCAGCAACGGACGCACCGTCGTGAACCTTTGGCTTGGTAGCGGCGCCGAACCATGTGTGTCGACTACGCAGCAACTGGCCGACGCCTTTACCACGATCAACCCGAACATTGAGATCGAGATCCGCACTTTCACCGGGTATTTCGCACTGCTGCAGGCAGTGCAGGTTGGAACCCCGTTCGCCTTGTACGACCCCATGGTCTATTACAACGCTGACCTGCCGGCCGCGGCCAAGATCAAGTCGGTCACGGGTCTTCAGGCCATTGGCCTGAAGCAGTTTCCCGGCGATAACTACGTTCTTCAGGCGATGGTGGAGAGCAACGGCGGATCCGTTCTCGGCTGCTCCTCGGGACACTACGCCACTGGACCGGCGCGCTCGGAATCCATCCAGGCGGTCGAGTTCATGGCCCAAATGACTCGCAATACGGGGTCGGTTTTAGTTGGTGGTCAGTAGATCACACAGGCGCTCGGCTGGCGTATCCATGTCGAGCGTTTTGCATCGGCATTCGACACTGATCCAGGAAAAAGAATGAAAAGACTGGCCGCATAAAAGACCAGATTTCGCGATCGCGTGCCAGTCGCTCGTGACGGCTCTAACTAAAAATCTGTCACCAATGACCCCTTGACTAAAACCTTAGATCTCGACAAGACAATCTCCGCGAAGCGTCGACAACCCATTTCGACGTTTGTTCGCTCATGCCAGAAAACAATAACAGAAGCTCCCCTGAGGGGGCATGAAAGAAAGTCGAAACAATGATGAGGAAAACTCTGCTCTGCGCGGCCCTGTCTACCGCGGCGTTGTTGCCCGCCGGTGTGGCGACAGCCGACCCCGCTCCCGCACCCGGGGACGGGGTGGTGAACTATACGGCCGCCAGGACACCGACCTCGACGATCATCACGACCGATGCCGGTTCGCTGGTGAACGACGACGGTGTGTTCAAGATCGAGGCAGCCGATGGGACGGTGGTCGCGGGCACGCAGTTGTCGTTCCGTGTCGATGATTTCGTGTTCCCGATCGCCGCGGACATCCATGACCGCACCGCGACACTGACCCCGCAGTTCGATGTGGCGCACGCGGTGTACAAGCCGGTGGCGTTGCCGTACGAGGACACCGCGCCCTGGAAGACCCCCTACGATCGTGAGCAGGCTGCCTGGAACCGTATGGCCTCCACCGTCAGCACCGGTGCCACGATCGGCACCTTCGTCGGTGGTATCGCCGGTGGTGCCGTTGGCTGCGTGCTCGGCGGTATCGCGGGTGCGACGGTGGCTTCGGCGACCATCGTCGGGTTGTTCGGTCCGTTCATTCCCGCCGCGGCGATCGGCTGCCTGGGTGGCATCGTCGCGGTCGGTGCGTTGGGCACCCTGGCGGGGCAGCTGTTGGTGACTGCTCCGGTGGCGATCCTGGCGGCGGCGCAGTACTTCACCACCATCAACCAGCCGTTCACACCGGCCAAATAGGCAGCAAGCCCCCAAGAAAACCTCGCGGGCGGATCGATGATCGCGCCTGGCCGGTTCTCCGAATCGGGCGCGACCCCTATTTCGGGCCGGACCGGTGCGTCGCCGTGGACACCCTGCCTGGTCGACGGTGCAGGTCATAGCTAGGCCGCGATCACGTCGATCCAATACGTCCGCGACATCAACACGCCCTTCCGGCGGGGCAGTTGCTGCCTGTCACCCAAGCCCCGGTACATCGCCGTGCCGGAGAAACGGTCTCGCCCGGCCCTGACCTCAGCCGGGCGAGACCACCTCCAACCATGCCGCTGTGCCCCCCGACACCCGTGGGTGAGGATCGGCACGTGGATCTTTTGAGTCAGAACCGGCTCCAGCCCGCGGCAGTGGTCCACTCGTAGACCGGCAGAGAGGCCACCGCCCAGTCGAACATCCGCGGTCCCTTCGCGCCCGAACCACAACTACGTCGCTTCCATGCCTGCGAAGGAGCTTGTGCGACAAGATGATCCGCTCGGCTACAGCCCGCAGTGACTGGGATCGTCTGACTACGCGGCACAGCCACGACATACCCGCCGCGGCGACCCTCCAGCCAAGTCCTGAACTTGTAGCCGCCACCGTAGGCTTCATCGGCACTCACCCACCGCGCCGGGACGCCGGCATCGAATGCCCGGGCCAGCATCCTTCTGGCCCGTGTCGCCTCGGTGGCGAACTCAACGTCATCGGGCACGTTCGCCTCCGCGCAGCGGCCGCGGTCCTCGGCCCAGGACTTCGGCAGAAACAGTTCCCGATCGATCAGCGTGCGGCCCTACTGATGGCGTAGGCGCAGAACACGCCCAGCTGGCAATTCTCGATCCGGCCTGGGTTGCGCTCTTGCCGCATGCGGTCGCCCGGGTGACGAACGCGGGCCTGACAATGCTGTTCGACCGCGCGAAGGGTGTGATGTACGAGCTGAACGAGATCCCCGCCGCCACCAGAGATTTCGCCATTCGCGAGTAGCCGGTCGTCAACCGTGAACACAGACACCCCTGCTTCGACAGCAGGCGCCCGCGTGAACACGAACCCGACAGCAAATAAGTCTCGAACGCGGCGATCTCATCCTCGGTCACCGGAGCCTGTAGTTCCCGAAGGTCACGCACCTCCGCCGGCGCCAGTGCCCGCCGCCACCCGGCGCGAAGCCCACTTCATTCGCCGGGCTTCTCGACGGGAGCCCAGAGGCTGGGCAGGTTCACGACGATGCCCTCCTGGCTGCTGCGCGCGATGATGACAACCGCGTCCTCGTCGCCAGGGTTCTCCTCGCGGTGGGGGACATAGGGTGGCACGAAAATGTAGTCGCCCGGGCGGGTTTCGACGCGGATCTCCTCGCCGCCGTCAGCGAAGACGAAGACCGGATGGCCGGATTTCACGTAGATCGCGGTCTCTGCCTCGCCGTGGTGGTGATCCCCGGAATTGGTGGCGGGCCCGACGTGGGTTTCGCCCATCCACACCTTCTCCGAGCCCACCGTCTTGCCCGACACGGCCTCGAATCGGCGCATTCCGCTGGTCTGTGTCGTGTCGCCGGACAGGTCACTGCCCTTGATGTGCCGCAACGGCTGGTGCCAGTGGTCGGTCATGAAAAGAGTCCGTTCCTACCAGGTGCTGGATTCCACGGAGATCACCGGAACGAGCTTGTTGCCGAGTGTCTCGAGGAAGGTGATGATTTCCGCCGCAACGGAACGGTGTTGCTGGTCGTTGAGCACGTCATGGTGCGCACCGTGCACGACCGACAGGCGGGCCGCCGGTGACACTTCAACGGCTCGTGCGAGCCCCTCCCGGTCCGCGAGCGGATCCGAGTCGCCGACCAGCACGAGCAGCGGAATATCGAGCACCCCACCGTAAGCCGCGCCGAGCACCTCCTCCGGGACCGCCACGGCGAGGGCGCCACGCTCGAGACCCGCGTCCTCGGTCAGCACGACGCGATGTACGGGACAGTGGGTTCTGAGGTCGAGTTCCTCGTCCCAGCCGGGCGTCTCCCCGGTCGTGTGTCCCGCCGGCCCGGCCAGCACGAGGGCCTCGGGCCACCAGGGCGCGGTCGTGTCGCGGCGCGCGAGGAGCGCCGCGATCGCGGTGGCACCGGCGTCGGCACCGAGCAGGACCAGCGGACGCGCCGGCTCGGTTCCCGAGGCCGCGGCGGCCAGGTTGGTCGCGAATCGCTCCAGCGAACCAGCGACATCGGCCGCGTCGATGCCGGGCCCGTCGACGATGCGCACGTCGTAGGCGTCAGTTGCCAGCCGCTGCCCCAGCCGGGTATACGTTCGCTGCGTCTCACCGCGGCCCGGCACGATGATCACGGTGCCTCGGGTGCGGAGCCCTCCGGGCGCGTGGAACTCGGTGTAGTTGCTCAATGTCGTACTCCTTTTCAATGTTCAATGGGACCGCGAGCCTGGACGCGGATGACGAAGCCGAGCCCGAACATGGGATACAGATGTGGTCATTCGCGTGCGCTCGCCGAGACGAGTTCACCGGCCGGCTCGACCGGTCGGCCGCCCAGGACCCTGTCGAACACCGCGGCTGCGCCCCCCACGGGCAGGGTCGCGCCACGCCATGCGACATGCTGGTCGGGGCGTACGAGCACAACGTCTGCGCCGTAGACCTGCCGCGCCTGGGGGTCTGTCAGATGGATGACTGTGAACGGGAGCCGTCGCGCGAGCGCTTCGGCGGCGAACGCCTGCTCGGCCGCACGGTCGGCGGCCAGCACCAGCAGCGCGAAGTCGTTGCCGATCCGGTCGTAGAGCGTGCCGCCATAGGGATCGATCACGCCGTTCGGCGCTCGGTGCCCGGGGCGCGCGTCGTCTTCGTATACATCGGCCCGCCACGGCAACTCGGCGTCGAGTTGGCCGTCCTCGTACCAGATCGCCGTCGAGTCGTCGTAGCGCTCGTCGAAGGTGACCCCCTCGGCGCCGAGACGACCCTCGCGCAGACGAGCACCGATGGCCTCGCGTCGCCGCTGCGCGTCGGCGCTGGAGTCGTCGTCGTCCGGCACGCCGATGCGGCGGATGTCGGCGAGCGCAGCCTGCATCCGCTGAGACCGCTCGAGTGCGTAGTCGGCGATCCGCCAGTTGTGCCTGCGGCGTTCGGAGTCGTAGGAGTCCAGCAAGTCCCCCGGCGCCGAGCCACGCAGCACGGCGGCGAGCTTCCAACCGAGATTGACCACGTCGCCGAAGCCCTCCCCGAGATTGCCGCCCGGCGTCCGCACATGCGCGGCGTCGCCGACCAAGAGCACCCGGCCCGATCGGAAGGTTTCGGCGACACGAGAGGCATGGTAGAACGTCGTCGCCGACGCCAGTTCCAGGTCGAGATCGAAGCCGAATGCCGCCCGCGCCGTGTCGAGCAGTTCCTGCTCGGTGGGCTCGTACTCGAGCGGATACGGCCCGGCGTAGACCCGCCATTCACGGGGACTGATCGCCGCCAGAAAACCATCCGCCCGCTGGTTGAACACGATGTTCGTGCCGCTGGGCGCCGGACCGACGCGGTCGGCGATATCACCAGTGCGCACTACCAGCCGCAACCGCTTTTCGGTGGCATGCTCACCCTGCCGCTCGATCCCGGCCAGGCGACGCACGGTGCTGCTACCGCCGTCGGCGCCGACGACGTATTGCGCCCGAATCACCCGAACCTGCCCATCGGCCGCGGCGACGACAGCCTCGACTCCTGATGCCTTCTCCCGCAGTTGCGTCAACCGCCATCCCCCGGCCACGCTCACGCCCTGACGGCCGAGGTGGCGCAAGAAGACCTGCACGAGGGCGGTCTGGGGACGGCGAAGCGCCTCCTCCGCCGAACCGCTGCCAGCGCAGGTGAAGGAGGGTCGCGGGCCCGGTACGAGCTCGTGCCCGACCAGCGAGGTGACCAGGCGAATACCCCTGTTCCATTCGGGTGGAAAGGTCCATTCGTCGCGAATCTCCTGCAGCACCCGCCACCGGCGGAAATGCTCGACCACGCGGGGCGTGTGCCCCATCGCTCCGGCGCGGATCAAGGTCACCTGACGGCCCTGGTCGATGACGGCGACGCGCATACCCCGTGCGTGCAGTTCGATCGCTGCCGAGAGCCCGACCGGCCCCGCGCCGACGATCAGCACCTCGACCTCGTCCGGCGGGGTGGCGACGGGAAACTCGACGGTGTGAACATCACGCTGGGTCATCAGGCGCCCACCGGATTGCGATCACGGGTGTAGCGGCTGACCGGAATCGGCAGACCCAGATTCTCCCGCAGCGTCGTGCCCTCGTACTCGCTCCGGAACAGGCCGCGCTGCTGCAGCAGCGGCACCACGCCGTCGATAAACCGCTCCAGATCCTCGGTATTGCGGAAGGCGAGGTTGATCCCGTCGAAAGTGCCGGCCGCGAACCAGCGTTCGATGGTGTCGGCAACCGTATCCGGGGCGCCGACAAACGGCGAGGGCCGGAACTCGTTGAAGGTCTGGGCCACCTGGCGCAGCGAAAGCCCTTCGGCACGCGCCCGTTCGATGATCTTCGCCGCGCCGGTGCGCCCGCCTCGCTCCGCCAGGTGCGCCACGTCGGGGAACGGCGCGTCCAGGTCGTACCCGCTGAAGTCGTGGGCGCCGAACGCGCGGCCGAGCAACGCGAGGCTCGCGTCGAAATCGCTGTCCTCGTCGAATATCTCGCGCGCCCGCCGCTGCGCTTCCACGTCGCTGCCCCGCACGATCGGCCCGCCGTGAATGAAGATCTTGATGTGGTCGGGGTTGCGACCGGCGGCGGCGGTGCGCTGCTTGATATCCGCGTAGTAGGCCTTCGCGTCCTGGAACGACCCGCCCGGCGCGTAGATGCCTTCGGCCACCTGTGCCGCCAAGGTGCGGCCCTCCTCGGAGACGCCGGCCTGGAAGATCACCGGCTGGCCTTGAGGAGACCGGGACAGGTTGAGTGGACCGTCCACACGGAAGTGCTCGCCGGTGTGATTGAGCGCGTGCAGCTTCTCCGGATCGAGGAAGACACCGCGCTCGACATCGGCGGGGAAGGCATCATCCTCATAGGAGTCCCACAGCCCGCGGATCACCTGGACCGCCTCCAGCGCACGGCCATAGCGGGTGCCGTAGTCCAAGTGCTCCTCGAGACCGTAGTTCCGGCTGGTGCCGGTGTCGAAGCTGGTGACGACATTCCAGCCCGCGCGGCCACCGCTGATGTGGTCCAGTGAGCCGAACCGGCGAGCCAGGTTGAACGGCGAGTTGTAGGTCGAGCTCGCCGTCCCCACCAGCCCGATGTGCCTGGTGTGCGTGGCGACTGCGGACAGCAGCGTCAACGGCTCCAGCCGGTTGAGGTAGTGCGCGGGGTAGGTGGCGTTGATGAACTGGCTGTCCACGATGAACAGCGCGTCGAACAGCGCGTGCTCGGCCGCCTGTGCCAGCTGGATGTAGTAGTTGATGTCGGTGCTGGAGTTCTTCGCGACACTCGGGTCTTTCCAGAGACCGTGCTGGCCGGGGCCACCGACTCCGTAGGGATGCAAGGCAAGATGAATCTTGCGGCTCATCGAGGTTTTCCTTTCAGACATTCAGCAGCGAACGCAACGCTTCACGCTCCGCACGCCCTGCCGCGGTCCGGTGGAGCGTCGGCGCCGAGCTGACGAGCAGGCGGGTGTAGGGGTGCGCGGGTTTGGTGATGACGTCGCCGGTGGCGCCGGTCTCGACGAGTTCGCCCCGGTAGAGGACCGCGATTCGGTCGGCGATTCCGGCCACCGAGCCGAGGTCATGAGAGATGAAGACGAACGCGACGCCCGCCGCCCGCAGTTCCTTCACGATCTCGAGGATCTGCACCCGGTTGGCGGAGTCCAGCGCACTGACCGGCTCGTCGAGGATCACCAGCTTCGGTTCGGTGACGAGCGCGCGGGCCACCGCGATGCGCTGCCGCTGCCCGCCCGACAGCTGGCCGGGCAGCCGATCGAGCAGCTCCTCGTCCAGTTGGACCCGGCCCAGATACCTGCGGGCACGCTCGATCGCCTCGGCCCGCGAGACACCACCGACCAGCAGCGGCTCGATCAGCGAATCCTGCACGGACAGGTCCGGATCCAGGCTTCGCAGCGGATCCTGGAACACGTACTGGACGACGCCGCGGCGACGCAGTGATCGCCATTGGCGGGAGCCGTAGCGGGTGACGTCCTCGCCGTCGATGACGATCCGCCCGGCCGAGGCACGTACCAGTCCGAGCACGGCCCGGGCCAGTGTGGACTTGCCGGAGCCGGTTTCGCCGATCAACCCGACGATCTCGCCCGCCGAAACACTCAGCGACACACCGGAAAGCGCCCGCCGCCTACGCCGCCGTTGTCCATAGAAGACTTCCAACTCACTGATCTGCAGGATCATGACGCGACCTCCGTCCGTTCGAAGAAGGCATCCAGGCCGTACCGTTCGTGCTCCTGGATCAACAGCCGGGTGTAGGGGTGTTCGGGGTGGTAGAGCACCCGTGTCGTCGGGCCCTGCTCGACCACCTCGCCATCGCGCATGACCAGCACCTCGTCGCACAGTTGCGCGACAACGGCCAGGTCGTGCGAGACGACGACCAGCGCGAGGCCGGTGCGCTCGCGCAGATCCGCGAGCAGGTCGAGGATCTCCGCCTGCACGGTCACGTCGAGTGCGGTCGTCGCCTCGTCGGCGATGAGCACCTGCGGGTCCGCCGCGATGGCGGCCGCGATCGCGATCCGCTGCAGCATCCCGCCGGAGAGTTCGAAGGTGTACTGCGTGTAGACCAGCTCGGGGTCGCGCAGGCGTACCGCCGCGAGCAGCTCCAGCGCGCGGCGGCGAGCATCCCGGCGCCGCAGTCCTTTCTTCACCCGGACGACCTCCGCGATCTGCGGCCCGACGGGAATCGACGGGTTCAGGTAGGACGCCGGATCCTGGAACACGGCGCTGATCGTCGAGCCGCGCAACGCTGTCCACTGCGCCGGGGTGAGCGTCGAGATGTCGTGTCCGGCCAGGTGCACGGATCCGCCGGTGGTCTCGAAGCGGTCGGGCAGGATACCCAGGATCGCCCGGCAGGTCATGGTTTTGCCGCTACCCGACTCCCCCACGATGCCGACCGTCTCGCCGGGCATGAGCTCGAAACTCATTCCCCGCACAATTTCCTGATCCGCTGCGGGGCCGGCGACTCGGATATCGCACACGACGAGCACCGGATCGGCAGGGCTGGTCACAGCGTGGCTTTCGGCCAGGGCGGTCATGACCCACCTCCGGCGACTGTCTGGTCAACCCGGACCTTCCGGGTGCCGACCAGGGCCCGACCGGCCTCACCCGACACGTCCCGGATGGCGTCGGCGAGCATGTTGCACGCCCACACCGTGAGCATGATCAGCACTGCCGGCACGAACGGGGCCCACGGCTGATAGCTGAGGAAACCGAGATCAGACGCGAGCAAGCCGCCCCAGGTCGGAGTCGGCGGCTGCACGCCGATACCGAGAAAACTCAGGCTGGACACGACGATGAAACCGACGCCGACGAGGTGTGCGAGCGCGACCGCGATGGGCGGCAGCACCTTCACCCATACGTGCCGCCGTACGATCCAGCCAAGCGAAGCGCCCGAGATCTGCGCGGCCTCGACGTACTGTGACTGCGCGACCGACAGGGTGGCCGCCCGCGCCACCCGGTAGAACAACGGCGACACGAGCACGCCAGTCACCAGCATCGCCTGGCTGATCCCGTTGCCCAGCAATGCTGTCACCGCCACCGCGAACAGCAGGAACGGCAGCGCGACCAGTGTGTCGGCCAGGCGCAGCGTCAGCCATTCGGCCCCCCGGCCCACATAGACGGAAAGGATGCCGGGAATCGTGCCCACGACCAGCGCCATCAACGCCACCTCGAGCGAGCCGAGGACGCTGATCCGGGAACCCTGCAGCAGCCGGCTGAACACGTCGCGGCCGAGGTTGTCGGTGCCCAGCCAATGTGCGCCCGAGGGACCTGCCAGCGTCTGGACGCTGGTCGCCAGGGGATTCTGGGGCACCAGCAGCGGCCCGAAGATCGCCAGCAGCACGATCAGCACGAGAATGCCCGTGGCCAGTCGGGCGGAGGTGAGTGCGAAAACCCGTTGCAGCACCGTCACATTCCTCTCTGTGAGGCCGGGATGACCTGACCGAGAACGACATTGACGATCAGGTTGAAGGCCACCACCAGCACGACCGACACCACCAGCACGCCCTGTACGGCGGGCACGTCACCGGCCTGTGCGGAATCGTTGGCGAACCGGCCGAAGCCCTGCAGGCCGAAGATCTGCTCCGCGACGACCGACTGTCCGATCAGGATCGGGAAGCGCAGGCCCAGCGTCGCGAGCGCGGGGCCGATGCCGTTGCGCAGCACGTGCCGGAAGAAGATCCGCCGTGGGCTCAGTCCGCGCACCACGGCGCCGATCACGTAATTTTGCTGGTAGGCGCTGACCAGCCCGGTGCGCAGTTGCCGCGCGAGGTCGGCGACGATGTCGAAGCTCAGCGCCAGTGCGGGCAGGATGATGTGGGCCAGCCATATGCCGACGCCGTTCGCGGCCGGCGCGTAGCCGCCCGAGGGCAGCCAGCCGAGCTTCACCGCGAAGATCTCGACGAGCACGATGCCGACCACGAACGCCGGCATGGTGGAGACCACCGTGACGAAGCCGGTGATCGCGCGGTCGATCCACGTGGTGCGGCGCAGTGCCGCCACGGTGCCGAGCGCGAAGCCCACCAGCACCCCGATCAGCAGCGCGAGCAGCGCCACCGACAAGCTGACCCCGAGGCCGAGGCCGATCAGGGTGGAGATGTCGGCGCCCTTGGACCAGCTGGTACCGAGGTCGCCGTGCAGTACCGCGGTGAGCCAGCTCCAGTACTGGACCAGGAACGGCCGGTCGAGGCCCCACTGGCTCTCGATCTGGTGGATCGCCTGCGGGGTGGCGTCCTCGCCCAGTTGGAACCGCGCGGGGCTGAGCCCGCTCAGGTTGCGCAGCCCGAAGGTCACGAGCGTGCCTACGAAGAACACCGGCACGAAGATCGCCACCGACCGCGCCAGCGTCAGAAGCACCTGGGTTCCGGTCCGCTGCGCCCTGCTCGCCCAGCCGGATCGGCCGCGCACGGCCCCGGTATGGGCAACGAACGTGTCAGTGACCACCGATCGTCACGCCCGTCCAGTCGATGTGTGCCGGGTTGCCCGGCAGACTCGAGATCGTCTTGCTCTTGGCGAACAGATTCGGTGGCGAGTAGGTGAATATCAACGCCCCGCTCTGCAGGCCTGCGCGGGTGGCGGCTTGCAGCACCTGCGCGTAGTCGGGTGCATCGAGCGGCGTCTGCCGGACCGTCGCCACCGCGTCCTCGAAACCGGCCGGCTCGTACGGAGTGCTCAGGTTCAGCGGACCGTTGGGTCCGAAGTGCGCAGTCAATGTCTGCAGCGCCGAATCGCGGCCGGTGGTGCCGTAGAGGGACAAGGTCAGATCCTTGGCGAAGAAGGGTGTCGCCCAGTTCTTGTCCACCTTGATATTGACGGTGATCCCCACCGCGGCGAGCTGGGACTGGACGATCTCGGCGGCGGGATCGGCGGTCGAGACCACCAGGTCGAGCTTGATGTCCCCGGGCTTGTACCCGGCCTCTGTGAGCAACTGCCGGGACTTGTCCGGGTTGTAGGGGTAGAGGTTCTTCGACCGGGGGTCGTAGGCGATGTAATTCTCGGGGAAGGGCTGGTCGGTGGCCGCGCCGTAGCCGAAGGTCAGCTTGTCCGCGAACTCCTGCCGGTTGATGGCGTAGCGCACCGCGTCCACGACCTTGCTGTTGGTGAACGGCGCCTTGTTGATGTTGAGGCTGATATTGGACGCGTTGAAACCGGGCTGCACGAATATGTCGAGGCCCGCCTTCTTCGCCGAATCGGCCTGGCTCGCAGCGATGTCCGCGAAGTTGTACACGCCGGTCTGCAGACCCGACACCACCGTCGACGCGTCCGGTGCGGAGGTCAGCTCCACGTTGTCGATGTGAATATCCTTGGCGTCCCAGTAATCCGGGTTCTTCTTCAGCACGACCTTGGTGCCCGGGATCAACTGGGTGACGACGAAGGGACCCGCGCCGACCGGACTCTGGTCGAGCTTCGCGGGGTCCTGTGCAGCCTTGGGGCTGGCGATCTGCAGTACCCGCTCCCCGAGTAGCTGCGGGATCTGGTGATCCACCTGGGTCAACTCGACGACCACGTCGAGGCCGCTGGCGGTGACCGCCTTGATGGAGGTGAGGTCGCCGAACAGCGCGGAGTTCTTCTGGCCCTTCGCCCGGTCGATGGCAGCCTTCACGGCCGCGCCGTCGACCGGTTCGCCGTCGCTGAACTTCAGGCCGGGACGGAGGTGGAAGGTGACCTGGTCGCCCGCAGCGTTGTAGTCCCAGCTCTGCGCGATGTCGGGCACGGCGCGGCCTTGGTCGTCGGTGCGGGTCAGGGACGCGTAAACCAGTGCCAGTTCCCGGAATTGGGCGCCGCTGCCCCCGACCACGGGGTCCCAATGGGTCGGGAAGTACGAGCTGGCCCACGCCAGCGTCGCACCGCCGCCCGAACCGGCCGCACCGCCACCGCACGCGGTGAGCACGGTGGCCAGTGTGGCGACGAGTGGGAGTCCTAAAGCGCAGCGGACGCGGCGAGCAGGGGTTCGCAGGGACATGTTCTGCCTTACAGAATGGGGACCGCGCGCGGTCAGGTGGCAAGCGGGGGCGTGGCGACAGCGATCTCGTCAACCCCGCGCCGGGCGGCGGTGTAACCGTGCTCGGGCGTGGCGAAAGCCGGCCGGGGGCCGGTGAATTCAGGAGGCGTGCAGCCGATCGTTCAGCGGGAGACCGGACAGATCGCGGCGCTGCAGCGGGCAAAGTCCAGCCAACGACGGCTTGTCAGCGACAAGCGCGCGACGTCGGCAGGCTGTTCCATAAGAGTGATACTCCAGCGTCGACGCGTGAAATGTCCAACTCCATTTCACGATATGGATTCATAACGGTTCGTGATGGATCGTCCGGTAGCATCGCACGCATGGACCAGATACTGGACATCGTGCCGCTGCGCAGCTTTGTGGCGGTGGCCGACCGCGGCGGATTCCAGCGCGCCGCAACGTATCTGCACCTTAGCCAGGCGGCTGTGAGCCAGCACACCCGGCGGCTCGAAGCGGCGACCGGGCGGCAGCTGGTCGCTCGTGATGGACGACGGTCCCGGTTCACCGCCGACGGTGAGCAGTTACTCGGCTATGCGCGGCGGATCCTCGCCTTGCACGACGAAGCGCTATGCAGCTTCGGCCTCGACAGGGAGGAGACGCTCGCCATCGGCTCGACCGAACACGCTGCGGCACAACTTCTTCCGCATCTGAGCAGCACACTGGCAGATCTATTGCCCGACCACCGCGTCCGATACCGACTCGATCGCGGCACAGCGCTTCACGAAGCACTCGCCACGGGCACGCTCGACCTCGCGCTGCTGCCGGGCGCATCCGATGACCCGCGAGCCACCCCGGTAGGCGAACTCGAGTTGGTGTGGTACTCCGCACCTGAATGGGTCCGCCCGGCGGGCCCGGTACCGCTCGTCGCGTTCGACAGCCCTTGCGCACTCCGCACCAGTGCATTGGAAACGCTTGCCGGGCAAGGCATTCCCGCCGAAATCGGCGCCGAAGCCAACCAGCTGGCCGGGGTCCACGCCGCAGCGGCAGCGGGCCTGGGAGTGGCCCTGCTCGCCACTTTCGGGCAGACACCCCAGGGGCTCGTCGCACGCGACGACCTACCGGTCCCCACCCCTCTTCCACTCACGGTCTGGCGCCGCCAAGGACTGGATCCGGTCGTCTCCGGGCACACCGTAAAGTCGCTGCGCCAACTACTCGATGGGGGACCGGTCGAGTCCGAGGCATAACAGGGGAATTCGTGCTTGTAACCGTCACCCAGGCCAATCGGTGAGATTCTCCTGGACCAAGTCCGTTGCCAATCCAGCTTGCTTTCGTAGCCGCAGCAACTCGGCTCGGCCGAGTCCAGGGGCTTCTCGCCATGGGCCTCGGCGGCGGCGATCCTGCGCCGTTCGTCTTTGACCCAGTTGCTGAGCAAGCCCTCGTTCAAGCCCAGTTCCCGGGCAACGTCGGCGATCGTGCGTCCGGAATCGATCACCCGATGGGCAGCCTCGACCTTGTACTCGGTCGTGAACGACCGGCGCTTGCGAGGAGGCATGGGGACATCCTTCCAGCAGGACCTTCGGTCCTGCCAAATCGGTGTCCACTATCCGGGGGAAGCCTCAGCCAGGATGCCAGACGAGTACGACAGGCTCGACGGTTGTCCTGCATGATCCCGATTTGACCGTCTTCAGAGCGGTATCGCGAGGCGTGGCGAGGTGCCGCAATCGACACTGTTACTTGCCCTAGTCCGCCGCAGTACGACGGAAGTGCGCCATGTGCTTCCGCAAGTCGATCCGGATCTTGTCGCCGGCCTGGATCCGGTAGTGCGCCGTCGTAAATTCATGCTTGAATCCGGCCCGCTCGGCAGCGCTCTGGCTTGCCGCGTTCTTGATATCAATACCTAGCCAGAGCTGGGTGTTCCGCAGCGTGTGATGGTTCGCGACCGCGGTGAGCATTGCTGTCCCATACCCCTGACCCCGGTGCGACGGAGACACGCACAACTCGAACGTCCCGGACGGAAGATCGTCGGCATCCTCGGGTAGTCGGCCCCAAGTGATGTCGCTGTGGTGGTCGTGGCACGGCCACACCTTTCCTCCGATCCACCCGATCGGCGCATCAGTGTGAGGATCGCGGACGACCCACGCGTGTGCACTGATCAGCTCGACTGCCTCTTCCCTGCGGTCTTTGCGCTTCAACAGTTTGGCCTGGTGCGCCTGAGACAGCTCGTCATCGACTCGATAGTCGGGTGGGAACCAGTGCTCATGGGCGGTGGCCTCATCATGCCGGAACCACGAGTTAATGATTGGCGCGTCGACATCGGTCATATCGTCGAGCCAGATTTCAGGGGTCACGCGCGCCATTATGTCGTCAACGACCGACAAGCCCTTGACGGACCGCCGATGTGACATCCGCCCGGGGGCAGGGGAGGTTCGTTGAGGGTGTTGGTCGGGCTCCGCCGGAGCACGGGATCGTGTGAGTCGGGAGCGGTCAGTTAGACGATGCCGTGGTGTTCAATGATGGGTCTTCGAACCGGAACTGAGGCGAGGTGGAGATGGCCAATCCTACCCAGAGCGCCAAGATGATCGAGCTGGCGTTGGGGGCCCTGGCCGGCGACAACGCTCATCACTCGTTCGAGCATGCATGTCGCTGGATTGCGAAGAAGCGCCTCGCCAGCAATGTACTGCCCGCCACCGGGCCCGTATCGGCCGGCGGTGATCAAGGACGAGACTTCGAGACCTTCCACACCTACCTGACCAGCGAGTTGCCTTTCAGCATCGGCTTTTTGGCGCTCGCAGTCGATGACACCGTTGCATTCGCGTGCACGATTCAGCGAGACGATCTGCGGGCCAAGTTCAAGCACGACATCGAGTCCATCTGCAACCAAGGAACTCCGGTCGACAGGATCTACATCTTCGCAACCGCGAATGTCCCCACCGGCTGCGGCACGACCTGGAGGAATGGGCCAAGGCAGAGTACGGTGTCGCACTCAATCTTCTCGACGGAAAACTGCTCTCGGAACTACTGATGGACGCCAACCTGCCCGACGAGACGCTCCGGTCGCGGGTGACGGTGCTGCGCGAGGATCCGCCAGCCGGGAGGAAGCCCAGATCGATTACGGGTATTTGGGGTCGTGGGTGGAGCCGGTCGGCGGCCGGATCTGGGCGTTCGTGATGGTGCTGGCGTGCTCGCGGTTGATGTTCGTGCGGCCCGTTTTGACGATGGATCAACGCGCCTGGACCGAGGCACATGTGGAGGCCTTCGTGTTCTTCGGCGGTGTCCCGAGACGTTTGGTGCCCGACAATCTGCGGACCGGGGTCGCGCGCCCGGACCTGTATGACCCGAAAGTCTACCGCTCCTATGCCGAACTCGCCCATCATTACGGCGCTCTGGTGGATCCGGCGCGGCGCGGGAAACCCAAGGACAAACCTCGGGTTGCATACTGCACCTTTCTCGCGTGATTCGATGGTTGTTTATGTTTGTGCTGGTCAGGACTGTTGGGTGGGTGGTCGGCCGATGCGGGGTCGGTTGGGTGGTTTGTCCGGTTCTGGTGGTGGGTAGAGGTTCTCGCCTTTGTCGTTGTAGGTGACCGCGGCGATGATTCCGGTGCGTCGCCAGTTGAATACGCGATCCCACCAGTCTCACACCCGTATCAAGGCATGTCGGGGGCAGCCCTACCCAGCCCCGCGATGCCCGTTACCTTCGCCCCCAACCCTCCCACCTGGCCATAGTCCGCTACATCGCCACGGTCTACACCTCCCGCATCGCCGCCGACCCCTGGCCCGCCGCCGAACGAGTCCTAGAAGACACCTACCGCCGCGCCCACGCCGAACACGGCACCCGCATAGCCCAGATGGCGGAGGCCTTCGCCCCCATCGACGACCTCGACGAAGCCGCTGCCGGGGCCCGGCGCCGCTGGCACGACATCCGCGAACGCCTCGAGCAGATCAGAACCCGCGTCACCACCAAGGCCCCATGATGGCGCGATCCCGAACCGGCGAAGGCAACACCTCACCCGACCCGCAAAACCCCCAGGCCGGAACCCAATTCACTCTCTGGTGACCGCCTTGCCCCGCGCCAGACCCGCCCGAACCGAGTCCGACCAGCGCGCGAGCGGCGGAAACGGAAATCCGCTGCGCTCCATGCTGAGTTTTCCTCGGAGGGCAGCCACCGGCCGTACCCCGCCCGCGTGCCCGACCCATCCCAATACGGTGGCCCGACCGCCACGCCACCCAACCGGACGCGCGGCGGCGGCCGAATTTGCCCACGCACGGAACCGATCCTGCCCCACCGTCCACCCAGGGCATGAGCACCCGAGTAGCCCAGATGTGGCCGCAACCCGAAACCGTCGCCGACCGCTGGAAATGGGCACAAACGCGCATAAGGCTCTACCGCGTCCACGGCCACCCCGCCGCCCGCAGACGAACCCGAATCCATGCCCGCGCAGGCAAACCGAGCCTTGACCGTACAGGCACCGGCGGAAGCAATCTCACGCTGTCACCCCTGCCCCACATCACTCAGCCCGCCCGCCGCACTACGGCCACCCCGCAGCAGTTCGACGAATCCGCTTGCCGCGCAGGGTAATCGCCGGTAGGCCGACTGCTACCGCAGCTCAATGCCAGTTTTCAGACCGACCATCTAGCTGGTGAGCGTCGCCCGATCCGGATGGGCAGTGCATTCACGACGGGTAGCCGTATCAGATCGTCAGACCGGTGACGAATTCGAGACTGCTGGGCCTCATGTACAGAACCCATACCTCGGGCACGCTGCCGTCCGTGGTTTGCGCCTTGGCGTCAACAATCCCCGCGACCGTGTGCGGAGGCAGCCAGATATCCGCCGTGCCTTCGGCATCCGCCTCGGCCGGAGACAGAATCGCGCGAGCGAGCAACCAACCGTCCTGGCGAATAGTGAACGTCTCCACCGCGATGCAATTGCGGGCGGCGGATGTGATGGCGCGGCCGTGAGCGGATTTCGTCAACGGTAGCGCAGTCTCGGACAGGTACACATATGCAGCGGGTTCAGCCATCCTCCCAACATACGGCGGAACCTTCCACATCGAAGGGTCGCAACACAGGGCGACGCGACAACAACACAGGACGGGTAGCGCCCCTATTGCCCACGTGGCTGAGCCCGCCTAGCTTGACTCTGTCGGTGATGTTGGAATTCGGCATGTCGCGGCTGGCGGGTTGCCACACTGCGAGGCGTGAAAAGCGCTGCGCCCTCGAAGGATCAGGTGAATGTCACTCGGAGCAGGACCGGCCACGACGGTCCCGCCGCTGACGGCGCGGGTGGCCCGCGCCAGCAATCCCCGCGGCACCACGGCGATGTGGATACGTGATCGGCTCGAAAGCCTGTGGAGCAATGAGGATTTCGCCGACTGGTATCCGCGCGACGGCCGGCCCGGTCTGTCCCCGGCCCAGCTGGCCACCGTGTGCCTGCTGCAGTACGTGCTGGCTCACCGAAGACGACCGCGCCGACCGGCTGCTCGATCTGGCTCTGGCCCGACTCACCGAGGCCGGGCTGGTGCGCGAACGCACCACCGCGCGCACCGACTCCACCCACATCCTGGCCGCAGTGCGCGACCTGACCCGGCTCGAACTGATCACCGAGGCCGTCCGCGCCGCACTCGAAGAACTCGCCCGCACTGCTCCGTATCTGGCAGCCGGCCTGGTCGACGAGGAATGGGGACGCCGCTACGGCCGTCCAGTTCGCCTGGGCAAGAACCCAACTCGGCCCAAGACCAGGATCCTCACCGCCGGCGGGGACACTGGCAAGCTACTCGAGCACCTGCGAGAACACGGACTCGACCACCTGTCCGGTCCTCGGGTCCAGGCCCTGCGACAGATCGTTGTGCAGAACTACTACCGCGACGAGAAGGGGCGTCTGCGCTGGCGCACCGACGATGACGGCGGTCTGCCGTCCTCGTCGGTGGCGATCGTCTCTCCCTACGACACCTCGGCCCGTTACGCGCGTCGAGGCCAGGTCACCCGGTGGAAGGGGTTCTTGGTCCATCTGACCGAAACCTGCGCGGCCGAGGGCGCCAACGTGATCACCGATGTGGTCACCACCCCGGCTACCACCACCAACGAAGCCCAGGCCCTTCCCGGAATCCACACCCGCCTGCGGCGCCGCGGGCTGCTGCCGGCCGAGCACCTGGTCGACGGCGGCTACACCTCCCTGGTCCACGTCGCGCGGGCGGACCGCGAACACAAGGTCACCGTCACCGGCCCACTGCCGGGCAACCCCACCCGCCCCCCACCGCGACAACGACGGCTTCGGCCGAGACGACTCCCCACATCGACTTCGACCGCCGACAGGTCACCTGTCCTCGCGGCCAGGCCAGCCAGGGCTGGCACGGCCCCTACCCGACGTCGTCTCCGACCGCCGCCCCACTGATCGTGGCCCGGTTCACCAACCCCCAGTGCCAGCCATGCCCGGCCCGCAGCCAATGCACCACCTCCCGCGACAGCGCACGCAACGTGGGATTTCCCCCGCGAGAACTACTCGACCTGCACGTTCGAACCCGCGACGAGCAACAGAGCCCGGCCTGGCGGCAGCGGTATGCCGTGCGTTCCGGCATCGAGGGCACCGTCTGCGAATTCGCGAACGGGCACGGCACGCGGCAATGCCGCTACCGCGGCCAGACCAAGACCCACGTCCAGCACGTCCTCACCGCCATCGCCGTGAACATCGAACGCCTCAGCGCAGGACTACTACCGGACGAGCCGTTTCCGCCCCGACCACCAACGGCCTTCCAAAACTACTTGGACCACAAGCGAATTCCCCGACCACGGTCCTGGCGAGCTGCCGGCAGTTGATCTCGCAGTTTCCAAGATCACCGACAGAGTCAAGCTGGAAGCATCGTTGTAGGGGGCCGGACTCGCCGAGGTGGCCAGGCTGCGAAGTTCGCCATACGCTTGACATCAATGGAGTCATTGACGCCAATAGCGTCATTTTGAGAGGTGGTGAACCACTATGGCGAGACTGACTGTGCGCGATCTACCCGACGACGTACGCGAGCGACTGCGCTTGCGCGCGGCCGCCAACGGCCGCAGCACCGAGGCCGAGGTACGTGCGATCCTGACCGAGGCCGTTACACCCGCGCTACCCGATGACATCAAACTCGGTTCGTTGCTGGTGGAGATCGGGCGCGATTTCGAACTCACCGACGAGGAATACGAGTTGATCAACACCCGCGACCACGACGACGCCACACCCTTGGAGTTCGACTAGTGATCGTTCTCGACACCAACGTCATATCCGAGACCATGCGCAAGGCCCCGAGCCCGCACGTGGCCGCATGGCTTGACGCCAACCCCTTTCGCACCCTGTACATTTCGGCAATCACCGTCGCCGAGCTCCGATACGGCCTGGCAATCATGCCCGCCGGTGCGCGACGCGACCGAATGCGCGAACGGTTCGAAACCCGAATCCTGCCACTGTTCGCCGGGCGCGTGCTGGCATTCGACCTGGCCGACGCCGACGCCTACGCCGAACTCATGGCGACCGCCCGCGCCACCGGAATCACCATCGGCCGATCCCACGGCTACATAGCCGCCGCCGCCAAAGCCGCCGGAATGAGCATCGCCACCCGTGACGCCGCATTCGAAGCCACCGGCGTGCCCGTCATCAACCCGTGGCAGACGGAAGGATTCCAGCGATGATGTACCGACCACCCCAAGACAGCTGTTTCATGAACGCTGCTGCCAGCCTCCACGATGCCCGCATAGGTGCGATGGCCGAAGCACTCAACTGGCTAAATCGCGAGTGGGAGCCGCCAGCGAGCCCGATCGAGCGACCCGCCGCTGCCCGCACCATCGCGTTGCAGAAGATCACCAAATGAGCACCCCGACCGGCGGGGCCGGGCTCGCGCTGGATCTGAGCTGGGCTGCGCTCGACTCCGGCGGTGGTGCTCGAGGACCGTGGCATGGATACCGTGGCGATCTATCAGGCGGTGATCTGGGCCGGCGCGAATGCTCCCGCCGCGCGACGAGAGCGCCGCTACAGCAGGCCATGGAAGTCCCAATGCCAGATGATGATTCAGCTCGCCTTAGCGGTCCGTGATGCCGATGGCCGCGACCTGGTCGCCATCGACTCGCTCGAGGATCTGCAGTACGACAGCCGCCAAGTCCGTGAGATCTTACAACACGCCAGCCTGCTCGATGTCTCGCCGACCCATTCACCGCCGCTGGCGGGATCAGCTCCGACGCGGCGGCTCACTGCGCCGCGATGTCCACGAACAGGCCGTCACCGCGCGGAGTGGCGGGTGGCGCGGTCGGGTGCGCTCTCGGTGGCATCGCCGACGCCACCGCCGCCGCCACGA
The DNA here is from genome assembly GCF_053601595.1 of Nocardia sp. NPDC004711. Classification (NCBI taxonomy): domain Bacteria; kingdom Bacillati; phylum Actinomycetota; class Actinomycetes; order Mycobacteriales; family Nocardiaceae; genus Nocardia; species Nocardia sp. NPDC004711. The sequence continues at coordinate 103,006 of NZ_JBSGCB010000035.1, forward strand.
TCGTGGGCATGTTCGGGCCCTTCGTTCCCGCCGCCGTCGTCGGCTGCCTGGGTAGCATCGTTGCCGTGGGAGCCCTGGCCGGGCAACTATTGGTGACCGCACCGGTAACGGTAATCGCCGCTGTCCAGTATTTCACCATCCTCACCAGCCCTTCCCGGCGAGTTCTCCCGAGTAAGCCAATCAGCGTCATCCGAAACGCACCGCGGTGTACCGGGTGGCCGCGCCGATTCTTTTCGAGGCGGGCGCGGCCATCCACCGGCTCGAATACCCCGCGCCACTCAACGGCGAGTAGGTCCTTCCGGGCGCAATGGCACTGCCCATTTGCTTGGTTCGCAGTGGAACTTCAGTGGTCCGGTGGGATAGCGGATGGGAGGTATGGCTGGCATGCACGTGGCCGCGCGACGACGCCACACCGATCAGTGGACCTGAGCTGGCGTCGAAATCACCTACACCTGCCGTAGCTGCGGCAACACCGGCGAGCTTTCCACGACCAGCAATGCGCCCGCTGCGTGTTGACCGCCCAGTCGACGCTCTCCTCGCAAAGCCGGACGCGACGATCCCCACGCACATCGAACCCGTTCGGCGGCCGCCGACGAACCGATCACCCACCACTGGCTCGACACCCGCGCGGCAACACCGGCCAGCGACCACATTCGCGAACTGCTGATCACCGCGGGCATCCTGCCGATCCACAACGAATACATCGACGCCATCCCCACTTGGGCAGACCCCTATTGGCCAACACCCCAGCGCACCACCAGCAGCTGCTCCCGCCGTTCGTCCACCGGTATCTGCTACGTCGGGCCCGCCGCCGCGGCAGCCACAGCCGAAGTTCCGCCGATCACCTCCGCTCCCGCCTCCGGCGGGCCATGGAACTGCTCGCCCGGACCGACGAACACCACCTCACCATCGACACCCTCACCCAGGACGACTTCGAGCAATGGCTATCCGAAGGCGCCACCACCCGCCACCACATCGACGCCTTCGTCAACCGGGCCAACACCCGCAGCCTGCTCGCCGACATCAGCGTCCCCCGGCGCCGGAGCCGCGAACCAGCCCGCGCCCTCCTGGACGCCGACAGACGAGACCAACTGCGACGCTGCCTCACTTGACACCACCCTGCCCTCGCCGATCCGCATCGGCGACGCACTGACCCTGCTGTTCAGACTCCAGGGAAACCCGCATCGCTCACCTCACCCGCGCCAACCCCCACAACGACGGCAACCACGTCACCCTCGCAATCGAGGACCACCAGCTCGAACGCCCACCCAAACTCGCCGACATGCTCCGCGACCTACGCCACCAACCCACCAGCTACTGGCCACTCAACCGCGCAGCCGGCACGTCGACCCGGCTGTTTCCCGGCCCCTACCCCTCGCGGCCGATGGCACAGACCAACTTCCGCGGCATGCTCGCCCAGCACGGCATCACCGTCCGTGACGCCCGCAACAGCGCCCGCTACGCCCTGGCCAGCCAACTCCCCGCCTCGGTCCTGGCCGACCTCACCGGCACAAGCATCAGCAACGCCGTCGAGTCGACAAACTGGGCCAAACGCAACTGGCTCGACCACGTCGCCACCCCAGCCCAAGACCAGGTGAATACCGCACCGATCAAATAACTGCACTACACCGGTTGTTAAGGCGGGGCCCCGCCACCCTGGGCCTACCAGCCCAGATCAGGCCACCCGCACCCACCCGCCACGCCCTCGAACATGAGCAGCCGCGTCGCGCCCGCCGTCTTGCGCAGCCGCCACACGTGACAGCGCTGCCACCGCGACCCACCCGCCGGCGTCGGCACCCCCTCACGATTGAAAACGGCACTGATCACCGAATCGGAGTGCCCCGCGACATCCAGGGCCACCACGCGCGCCAGCACCTCGGGCGGACACAGCATCGGCCTGCCCACGCCCCCACCGGCGACCCCACTTCAGCAACGCCGCCAGCACGTCACCCAGCACCCGCCGGGCATGCACGGCGCGGTCGGGCGCGGCGAACAGCGACACCAGCAGCACCGCGTACGCCAGCGTCGCCACCGGCAGCGACATCATCACGAACACGAACACCAAGCACTCGGGACTTGGCATCAGGAGAAAGATAATGTCCCACGCTAATCCTTCCAGCGCGTCAGCGCGGGATAGCGTGCGGCACAACAGTTTCAGGCGCACCAATCCCGCAGTTCGACAGGAAATCAAGGTCGAACTGCGGAAATTCGGGCCACGCGTCGGGCGGCCGAGGGCGACGAACAACTGGCCGGCAGACTCCGAGCTCCCCGCATCATGCCGACGCTCACACACCAACGCCAGCACCCAATCCCTGGAGCGCACCGCCGCGGCCGCCAGCCACCGATGACGATCCGCATCAAGGCGCTCATCCAGACCGGCGAGCAGACTGGGCTGGTCCGGATCCACGAAATCGGACAACCACCAGCCGGCCTCGGTCCGGCGACGACTGAGAATCTCGTTGGCCATCGCGTGCAGATAATCGCCGGGCAACCCGATCCGGGAGATCTCCGAGCGGGCGATCTCCGAAACCCGAGCACTCACCGAGCCGAACGCGTCCACAACCGGGCGCTACCGCTGTATGTGCACCACGCTGGCCAGCACGGAATCCAACCACCGTCCGCGAGTCAGCCAGCGTCATGAACGCCCGCTGCGTGCAACGCTGCCACCATGAACGGGACAGCGCCGCGGGCAGCCGACATCGACATTTGTCGATGCAGCGAATCCCCGGCGTTATCCACGCATCCGAGAACACGGGCATGCCGAAACCGGTCGTATGTTCGGCGAATCCGCGGCAGACCAGGACCGGCGGCCCAGCGAGCGGGCCCGTGCCCAGCACGGCTTCAACCACAAATGCCTTGAGCTGCCGCGACACCGAGCCCTCCCGCCGACCCGCAGCTCCCGCAGGCTCACCTCACAGCCAGCATGCGCCGAAGGTGGCCACACCCGCAGTGTCAGTGCCAGACCACACCAGGGCACCGACTGCCAGCGAGTGTTGCCCGCAGCCCGGCTCAGATGTCGATGAACTCGCGGCGCACGCCCGGCGCGGGCGGCCGCGCCTGCCCGGGATACAGGCCAAGGCCTGGAACGAGCGCATCGATCTCACTGCGGCTCAACGCATCCGAGACCGGAGCGAGGCTGAGCGTGCCGCCGGGCAGCTCGACCCATTCCCCGGCCGGGTCCAACGCACGAACCCGCACCACCTCGCCTTCGAGTACGTAGACCACCGCGCGCAGCTGCGCGCGCCGGGGCAGCGGGATCGCGGTCGGGCCCGCGGACAGGCGACGATCCATCTCCCAGTCCGGATCCGGTGACGCGGCGAATTCGTCCCGCCACGCCTGCACCGCCCGGCGGCTGCGGTACATGACCAGCACCTGATCGGCGGCCGCAGGCTCCGATGCGTCCGGATCGGGCAATCCCAGCAGCGGGAACGCTTGCCGCGCCCACCGCGCGGGCGCGATCATCGCCCGCAACCGGCCCCGCGCCGACGCCGCCACATGCCGCCCGGCGGTCAGCGTCTCGTGCAAGGCCGCGAGCTTGGCCGGGACGTCGGTGGCCGCCCACTGCTCACACTCGGTGTCGGGAACCACCAGGTGCTCGTCCTCGCGTTGCGCGCTCGCCCATGCCTCCGGCGACATCATCACCGCGCCTGGTGCCCCGTCCCACGTCACGACCACGAACCCGTGGCTGGCGGCGTGCTTGGACAACGGCGAGAACTGCTTTTGCATCTGCTTGGTCGTCACCGTCGTCACCACATCCGCGGTCATGAGCGGGCGCGCTCCTTCGTTCCCGGGCCCCGCTCGAGCCTGCAGACAAGCCCGGGGAACCGAATTCCTGAAAACAAACAGCGCCATCGTATTCGGATTCCAGCCGAACACCGGAATTCGAGAAGACGCAGCGCAACCAATTCCGCGGCGCCCGAGCGGAGGGAACAACCAGCACGCCCCACCGTCGCATCCCCCGCCCCGGGTCGGCGCGTGGCGGGCCGCCTCCAACCTTCGAATGGTGACGGCTCAGCGAACCATTCGTAACCGTAGTGAGTCCAGTCGTGGATTCCTGACAGTGACTTGCACCTCATTGC